>CALHBQ010000284.1 GCA_937930815.1 uncultured Saprospiraceae bacterium
TCACGGGTGGTTCCAGCGATTTCAGAAACGATGGCGCGTTCTTCATTGAGTAGAGCGTTGAGTAACGTTGATTTTCCAGCATTTGGGCGACCGGCAATGACGGTTGTAATTCCATTTTTGATGGCGTTGCCGAGGTCGAAGGAAGCTAAAAGGGAATGCAGATAATTATGGATTTTTTGAACCAATTTTTTCAAGTCTTCGCGATTGGCGAATTCTACATCTTCCTCTCCGAAGTCTAATTCTAATTCAATCAAACTGGCGAAATTGATGAGTTCTTCACGGAGCTTTTCTATTTCATTGGAGATGCCGCCTCGCATTTGATTCATGGCGATAGAGTGGGCACCTTCTGAATTGGAGGCGATTAAATCGGCCACGGCTTCGGCCTGAGATAAGTCCATCTTTCCGTTAAGGAAAGCTCTTAAAGTAAACTCGCCTGGTTGCGCCAAACGTGCTCCTTTTTTTATGAAAAGCTGAATGACTTTTTGTAAAATATAATCGGAACCATGACAGGAAATCTCTGCTACTTCTTCTCCTGTGTACGATTTTGTTCCTTTGAAAATTGTGATTAACGTTTCGTCAATAATGGTCTCGCCATCTCTGATTGTTCCAAAGTGAGCAGTGTGGCTAGGTTGGTCTTTAAGCGTTTTTCCAAAAAAAACGTCATCTGCAATTTCGATGGAACGAGGCCCCGAAAGACGGATGATGCCAATCGCTCCAACACCTGGTGGAGTAGCAAGGGCAACGATGGTATCTGTTAAGTCGTGTGAAGTGTAATTCAATTTTTTTTTGCAAATGTAGAGAATTAGTTATCAAATGCCTATTGTGAGAAATGCATTCAAATCAGAAAAAATCCCTTTGATTAATTAAAATCAAAGGGACGTTTTAGATAACAGTTGGGAGTTAAAATCAGTCAATTATGTTAGATTGTAGATGAAAAACTTCCTAAATTTTTTTCTACAAAAAAAACATAACCTCCTTTTTCGTTTTAGTTTAAATGTTTTTTGAACAACTTTAAAATAGCTTCGCGACAATACATTGACCTCTGACGTTAAAAAAATACAGGACCTGAACTTTTTTTAATGCATTGTCTGCGAAGCTTTAATAAAATATAGTGCAATACATACTCTTGTAGAATCAAGTTTAATAGTTTTTGGTAGCATGACCACCAAAAAGGTTTTACTCAATTACTAATTTTCCAGTAGCTATTTTTGTACCCTGTCCCATTATGCTGTAGAAGTAAAATCCGCTATTCAAATTCTTTCTTTCGAGTATAAATTGCTGATTATGAAAGACTTGTGTGTAAACTTGTTTTCCTGATATATCAAATAATCTAAACGATTTCGAACCCATTCCTATATTTTTTAATTCGAATCTTGCTGATTCTGTAAATGGGTTTGGAAAAACATTTACTTCTACTCCTTTTACAAATATCTCTTGTGTTTTGACTGTTATAAAAGGTACTTCAATAGTATGATAAGTTTGATTAGTATAAATCGGATCATTGAAATCAAAGTAAATATCTGCTGCATTATAAATAACAGAACCGATTGGTGCATCTGATTTCAATGTGATTTTATATTTGATAAATCCGTTGGATGCAATTTGATTGACGTTACTATCAGGCAACATGATATTTTTAAAATCGAATCTTATAATTCCATTGTCATAAATTTCATATTCGTAATTGTGGCTGCCTGCTCCTACTTCCAAAGTTGTAATGTCAAGCAAAGTTGAAAGCGTATCCAAAATGAAAATATTGAAAGCTGTATCATTTCCAGTATTTTGAAAACGAATCAAGTATTCAATCGTGCTATTGGGTTGGATGAAATGGTCCGTATCTCTACCTGCAGGAACCGCTTGTTTATCATTCGGATCATAGGCTCCTCGTACTTCTCGGCATTCAATATCATTGGTATTACTTAAATCGTTTTGTCCAAATTGATTGAATAATCCAAGATTAAATGATGTGCCGCATTGCTCTAAAGTCGCACTCGGCGCTGAGCGTCCAGGATGATCTTGTACCTGGGGCACTGTCACATGTGCAGTCTGACCTCTTGATTCAATTGCAATTCTTGTGGTATCACCAGCAGGTAAAGTGAAAGGAGGAGAAACGCGCATGAGGGCTACATCTTCGATTACGATATATTCCCTTGCATGAATCATGTCTCCTGTTCCTACATTTTTAATAATAAAAATCATGGAATCACCTATACATTCACCAGTTACATCGAGTGATGCTCCAGACCAATTTGGGTTAGGAACTGTGCAAATAGTATCTGGAAAAATATTTGCTTCTGCGCAGATAGTCTCTCCAAGGATTACTGAATCGCAATCCATTTCAAATTTAAAATTGAAAAAACCACATTCAAAAACATCTAAATTACCTACAGGAAAAGTATAGGTGCTATTTGTGATATTCGACCATGGGATTTCAGAATCTGTGATTGTAAATCTGCTGTCGATTGTTACTTCTACATGAGCATCCTCTGCGATTTTAGTTCCTTTATTGCAATATTGAACGGTATAGCTATTTTCAAAACATCTACGCAAAATGCTATTTGTTAAATCCACATTCAAAAGAGGGCAATCAGCGACTGCTTTGACTCCAAAATCTACCGATGTCGAGTCACCTATTCCAATGAGTGAAACAGATTGAACAGAGTCACAAGGTTGCCATAATTCATTGGGCATTGTTACTTTTACTTGGTAATCTCCTTCGGGTACAGGTATCGAATAACTTCCATCTACGAGCGTAGTTGCATAATAAGTCCTTTGGTCTTCTGCTGTTATTAGGATGTTTTTGAATGGACTTTCATTAGAACTGAAATTGCAATCTTCGTCTTCGTCAAAATAGACTTTACCTATTATAAAATTGTCATTGAAAATAAGCTTTTCGCTTTTGAATAGCTTTCCTTCATTAATACCATAAATGAAATTATCCTTACTAAAACTTAGGTCTTGCCAATCTCTAAAAGGCAAAGGACTATAAATAATATCCCAAGTAATTCCATTATTTTTGGATAGGATAATGTTGCCAAAAAGGTTGCCTACGATGTAGCCGTTATTGGCAAAGCTTAGATAATTAATATCGCCTGTGTACTTTGAAGTAAATGAATCGCCATTGTCAAGAGAAATGTTGAAAAAATTATCTGCTCCTGCAACAATAACAGTTCCAATTGGTGAAACATATACATCGGAAATTGTACCTGTGTGAGTCAGGATGTCCTTCCAACTTTTTTGAATTCGATCATATTTTGCAAGCGTATTTCCAACTGTATTTCCAATATAATAACAGCCATATATCGAACCGTCGGGATGGATTGCAATATTTCTAGGATGGTATTCTCTATTATCAATCAATTCCCAATTGATACCGTTATCTGCAGAAAGCCATATTCTTCCATTTGTTGATTTCCCAAAGCTAGCGATGACGGTACCATTTTGATGGGCTTTAATATAAGTTGTTGCAGTCCTGAGGTTCGAATTAAATAGGATATTGGCAGGTATGCTTTCACTCCAGGTTGTTCCGGAATCTGGACTTCGGTAAAGTGTATCATTACGACCGAGTACAAACAAAACACCGTTTGCTCCTTCTTCTACGGAGGTAATGTCTATTCCATTGACTTGAAATATTTGGTAAGTATTTCCTCCATCAGTTGAGCGATAGTAAGCTGCGTAATCATCTCTACTGTGTAAAAATCCTTTATAAATATTTTCATCTGAATCAATAAAAATATCATATATAGAAGATAGATCTTTTTTAGGCGCAACTGGTTGCCGGGTAGTAAAATCTCTATTTACTCTGTGTAAATCAAAAGTCTCTGATGTGCTTTGTCTTACAAAGAGTTGATCTCTTAATTTATCATATTCTATTGCGTCATGATCCGAAAACGAATATGCTGGAAGTGCACCTGAAAGTTGAGTCCAGCTTATACCAAAATCAGAACTTTGAAAATATCCGTTGTCTGAGGAAATCACGGCTTCTCCAACTGGTGTCCAAGTACCAGCGTTTATTTCTCCAGAAATTGAATTAAAAATCCAATCTACTCCACCATTTGTTGAACGGTGAACTCCTCTATGAGTCAAAAGAGCAAATTCTTGGTCAGATTTATGAAAGAAATCATGGATAGTCGCATAACTCAAGGAACGTAAAAGTTCGAATGATGAGCCATCTTTATTAAAACGAAATATTCCTGAAGTAGCAGAGCTAGTGTTTCCGTCAATCGCATAAATGTAATCACTGCCCTCTGGAGCGTAGAGGTGTATTTTTTTATAACTTGGCCAAGTAGCTTGAGTGAGGTAAGTCCAAGAACCTTGATCTGATGGAGAACTAAAAATTTCGTTGTCTTCATTTATTGCGAAAAAAGTACCATGCTCATCAATAGTGAATATTTGAATTGAACCATTGCTAAGTGCAGGAGTAGAGATGAGTTCAATAGCATTGGAATCGTATGGTAATTTATGAAATTTAGTATTAGAGCTCCCTATCGTATAAAAACTTCCATCGGGGTGAACGACCACTTTCTCGGTTGAAAGATTACCTGTAACTTCTGTCCAACTATCTCCTCCGTCTCTGGATATATGCATTCCAGATTTTTCTCCAGATCTTTCGGCTTGTGTTAAAAAGAATTGGTCTGCTAAAAGATCGCCCTGATTGTTTAAAACGAAGTCATTGATTCTCGCTCCTTCTAGTACAGGTAATTGATTAAACTGAACCGTTTGTGCCTTGCAAACGAAAGCAATGCAAAGCAAAATAAGTGTGTTTTGGATATTCAATTTCATGGTTCTAAACTTTAAGTATGAATTATTAAAGTGTTCGTAACTCAAAGTTCACTTGATTCTCCCTTGTTTTCAAAATCATTTTTTTGTATTTGTAATTTTAAAAAGTGTAATTTTTTCATGTTTTAAATATAATTTAGGTTAAATTTGTAATTCAATATTTTTAAATTCATAAAATGAAAAACGGCAAATTATGGGAGATTTTTGACCAATTGACTGCAAAAGAGCTACAGGAGGTCGAAAAATGTGTGCAATCGCCGTGGTTTAACAATCGACCTTCAGTTGTCAAGTTATTCCATTTTTTGGTTGAATGTCGCAATGAATTGAAAATAGTACCGACCAAAGAGCAGATTCATTTAAGGGTTTTTGGTGGAAAAAACTATGAAGATATAAGAGTACGAAACGCTTTGAGTTTCCTATTAAAAATCATCGAACGTTTTTTCGCTTTGCAGGAATTGGAAGGAACAGGCACTGATGCGCAATTGGCCTTGGCGAAGGTTTATCGAAAAAGGCAACTAAACAAACATTACGACCAAGCCATCAGGGGAGGGGAATCTCTTTTAAAAAAACAGTCTTTTCGGAATGCAGATTATTACAACAGTCAGTATCGTTTAGAATTTGAAAGATATCGTGCATTATCGGCTCAACGAAGTTTGAAATCGATGAACCTGCAAGTGATTTCTGATAATTTAGATATCGCTTACCTCGCTCAAAAGTTACGACAAACCTGCTTGTCGATCTCGCATCAAACGGTTTATTCGATGGAGTATGATTTTGGATTGTTGCCATATCTTTTGGAAGCAGTCAGGAAATTGGACTATCAATCTATCCCTGCAATTTCGGTTTATTACCACTGCTATTTCTTTTTGACGGAGCCAGAGGAAGAATCTCATTTTCAAAATTTTAAAAAGATATTAGTCGAACATCGTGCGCAGTTTCCGCTCAGAGAATTGAGTGATTTGTATTTGTATGCGACCAATTATTGCATTCAACGCATGAATAAAAATGCACGTCAATATGCAAGTGAGGCATTAGATTTTTACAAAGAAGGATTGATTGATGATGTGCTTTTGCCAGATGGTGTTTTGCCGCATATCACGTTTAGCAATATCGTTACGATGAGTCTGGTCACTGGCGAGTACGTATTTGCCGAACAGTTTATAGAAAGTTATAAAAAGTCGCTTGCGCCTGAGTATCGCAAAAGTATTTACAGTTTCAACCTCGCTCGTCTGCTTTATCAACGTAAGGAATTTGATGAAGCATTGCCGCTTTTGCAATCAGAAGTTTATCGCGATTTGCTGCTTAATTTATTGGCTAAAACATTAACTGCTAAAATCTTTTTTGATTCAAATGAATATGACGTTTTGTACTCTCACCTCGATGCGATGCAGCAATTTATTCGACGTAAAAAAGTAATGGGCTATCATCAAGAGAATTTTCAGAATTTCATTTCTTTTTTGAAACGAATTATTGAAATCCCTGATTTTGAAAAAGAAAACCGACAAGTATTGAAAAAGGAAATTGAAGAAGTGAAAGCGGTGGTAGAGCGACGTTGGTTGTTGGAGCAGGTGTGATGGCGGCCAGCCGGCTCCAAGCCGCCCGTCCGCTAAGTTATTGGTTCTCCTCTAAGCAGCAGGACGGCTGTGAGCCGGCATGCTGCTGCTATTTTTTCCTAATAATCCGTTTCAATACTCTTATCAAAAGGCAATTTAAATTGATACATTACATCATCAGAAGTTTCATCTTCCAAAACATCCAAACCATATTTCACTTTTCGAGGGTCATCATATACGAGTGTTCCGAAAGCTCGATCCCAAAAAGAAAAGATATTTCCGAAATTAGAATCAGTCCATGGACGTTCGAAGTGGTGATGGAACTTATGCATATTTGGCGTGATGAAAACCCAACTAATAATTTTATCTATTGACTCAGGCATGTAAACATTGGCGTGAGAAAAGTAGGTGAAAAAGATACTCGCAACACGATAAACGAGATAAAATGCCATGGGCATTCCACTAAGAATAATCGCAACCAAAGCATAGATTTCTCTAATAAAATAATCGCCTGGGTGATGGCGAGTACCAGTCGTCGCATCCACATGTGTGTCACTATGATGTACCATATGAAATTTCCACATCCAACTAAATTTATGGAGCATTACGTGAGCCATGTATTGTGCCGTGAAATCGAGCCACATCACGGCAATTAATAATTCCGCCCAGAGAGGTAAATCTACCCAATTTAAAAAACCGAATTGAGTTGCTCCTATCCAAACAAATATGATTCCTGTAGCTGCTGTGAAAAGTAGATTAATAAGCACAGAAGTGCCAAGAAAAATCAAATTCCTACCCGCATGGCGCCACTTTTTATAATTCAATTGGAAGAGCGGAAGCCCTGCTTCAAATAACCAACTGACGAATAGACAAACGAAAATCCAACCCAATTTTTGACCGCTGGAAAGGTTTTCGAAGAAAGTTAAAAATGCTTCCATGATGTATTTTTTTTCAAAAGTATCTAAAATACCGACAACAGAGTAAGTCGATTAAAGTTCTTTCGTAGACGCAGTTGTTTTCTCCGCAACTATTTTTTGATTTAAAATCAAATCTGCTCCTTTCTCCGCAATCATATTTACTGGAGCATTGGTATTGCCTGAAGTGATAGTAGGCATAATCGATGCGTCAATTACTCTCAGACCTTCGATTCCTTTTATGCGTAAATTACCATCTACAACAGACATTTCATCATTGCCCATTTTGCAAGTGCCGACTGGGTGGTAAACCGTTTCTACGATTTTTTGAATGTGGTTCAAAAATGCCTCGTCGCTACTGTGATCTGCCGGAGCAATAATTTCTTTTCGATATTCATTAAAGGCATTTGCTTTTAGGACTTCGATGGCCAGTTTTCCACTTTCTATCAAGACTTTTTTATCCGCTTCTTTTTCTAAAAAGTTAGGTTGAATGATTGGGGGCTCAAAAGGATTTTTGCTTTTTAATTTTAGAAAACCTCTACTTTGGGGTTTTAATAGCGTTGGTAAAATCGTAAATCCATCCTCTTTGGTTGGAAATGTATTGACATCATAAAAATCAACATCATAACCAGTTCCAACATGAAAAGCCGTAAAATGAAATTGAAAATCAACTCTATCAGGACTTGCTGACGTACTTCCAAATGCCACTGATTCTAATGGACTTGCAGTCAAAACTCCGTTTTTGGTAAAGAGCCATTTCATTAAATCAATCCCTTGATTCATAAGCGGGATGTGATGATTTTGTCCCTCGTTTTGTCTGGAAAGAGCACTGACATTATAAAATAAATGGTCTTGTAAATTTTTTCCAACACCTCGCAAATCTTTGATGCACTCAATTCCATTTTGAGAAAGTTCTTTTTTATCTCCAATACCAGAAAGCATCAATATTTGTGGTGAACCAAAAGAACCTGCCGACAAAATAACTTCTTTGTTTGCTTTGAAAGTAGTTGAATGTCGAGGGCTTTTTCCAACCACTACGCCAACTGCTTTATCGTTTTTTATGATGATTTTTTTCGTAAAAGCATGGGTTATGACCTTCAGATTCGGTCGCTTCATTGCTGGACGTAAGAAGGCAACTGCGGCGCTATTTCGACTTCCGTTTTTTATATTAAATTGAAAAAGACCAGCTCCTTTTTGCTGTACTCCGTTGTAATCTGGATTTCTATCAAATCCTTTTTCGACGCAGGCATCGATGAATGCATTGGCAAAAGGCGTTTTAAATTTTTTCGCGAAAGCGACATTTAATTCACCTGATTGACTGTGATATTTATCGTTGAAATCTTCATTCTTTTCTGACTTTTTGAAATAGGGGAGCACGTCGTCAAATGACCATCCTTTATTTCCTTCTGCTGCCCAATCGTTGTAATCTTCCTTATTGCCACGGACGTATGCCATGGCGTTGGTTGAGCTACTTCCTCCCAATGTTTTTCCTCGTGGCAAGTACATTTTACGGCCCAATAAGTGTTCTTGTGGCTCAGACCAATAACCCCAATCGATCGATGTTTTATGCAATTTTACATAAGCACCGGGGATATGGATTTCTGGTTTCCAATCACGCCCACCTGCTTCCAATAGCAAGACTGAATTTTCTGGATTTGCCGAAAGGCGATTGGCTAAAACGCAACCAGCGCTTCCCGCTCCGATGATGATGTAGTCGTACGACATGCGTAGTTAAATTGTCTTGTTCGAATGGCTTTGCACAAAAACTCTAATAACGGAATTTTTGTATTGAAAAGCTACTTTTAAACAAAAGACTTTTTTAAAGTAGTCGCTTGTATGGCGGCTGTTTTACTATTGAAAAAAGATCTAAACCCTGATAGTTGAATTCTATTTGCAATATTTGTGGAAAGTTTTACAAACAACTATCATGAAACGACTTATACTTTCCACTATCAGTTTACTTTTCGCGGTAACGATTATTGCACAGCAAACCTTCCCATACAACGGCGTCTCCGATCATCGGGAGGGACATTATGCTTTTGTCAATGCGACTATTTTCAAAAACCATAATCAGAAAGTTGAGAACGCAACTTTGGTTATTAAAAATGGAAAAGTCGTTTCGGTAGGAACGGGGACTGCTCCTTCTGATGCCGTAGTGATTGATGCAAAGGGCAAAACGATATATCCATCCTTTGTTGATATTTTCAGTGATTACGGAATGCCGGAACCAAAAGCAATTCGCGAATCAAAAGACCGAAGCCCGCAAATGCTTTCCAATAAAGAAGGTGCTTACTCTTGGAACGAGGCATTAAAAACCGAATTTAAAGCACACGAAAATTTCAAAGTTGACACAAAAACTGCGGAGGCTTTACGCAAAAATGGTTTTGGTGCAGTGTTGGCGCATCGCCCCGATGGTATTTCTCGCGGAACGGCGACACTCGTTGCATTGGGCGACGAGCGACCACATATGATGATTTTGGAAAAAGAAGCGGGACACGTTTTGTCTTTTCAAAGAGGAAAATCTACACAAACTTATCCACGTTCATTGATGGGTATCATGGCTTTGTTGCGCCAAACGTATTTCGATTCTGATTGGTATCAAAAAGGTGGAAAGAAGGAAGAAACCAACCTATCACTCGAAGCATGGAATACCGTGCAGTCGCTTCCGCAAATCTTTGCTGTTGGTGATAAATTGGAATGTTTACGCGCAACTAAAATTGCCAATCAGTTTGGAAAAAAATATATTTTGAAAGGAAACGGCGATGAGTACCAACGCATCGATGCCATGAAAAAATCGGGTTCGTCATTTATCCTTCCACTCAATTTTCCAGATGCCTTTGATGTTGAAAATCCGTTTGATGCGCACAACGTAAGTTTGACTGATATGAAACATTGGGAACTTGCACCAACCAACGCAGCGATGTTGGCAAAACAAGGAATTGAATTTGCCTTCACTGCCGATGGTTTAAAAAAGAAAGAAGACTTTTTAAAGAATATTAGAAAAGCAATCGAAGGTGGTTTGTCTGAAGAAGCTGCCCTCAAAGCCATCACTTCTACGCCTGCCAAAATGATAAATGCAGGTGGAAAAGTTGGAGCACTTCAAACTGGCGCAGTTGCCAATTTCATTATCACGAATGGAAATATTTTTGAAGAAAAAACAAAAATCCATCATAACTGGGTGAATGGAAAACCATTCATTATCAGTCAAATGACGGAAGAAGAGACGACGGGTATTTATAATCTACGTGTCGGAAAACGTGCTTACGAATTGCATGTGGGTGAAAAAGCAAAAGCACATATTCAAGTTTCTGATTCAGTGAAAATGGACGTAAAATATGCTAATAAAAACAACATCGTTTCATTGGTTTTTGCAGACTCTACCAACGCTGGCAAAAAAGTGAGATTGAGCGGAACTGCTCAAGAAAACAATATGGCCGGAGAAGGAAATTGGAGCGACGGCAGCTGGGTCACTTGGACCGCCAATCGCCAAAACGACCTTCCTGAAAAAGAAGAAAAAGAAAAGAAAAAACCAGCACCCGATACGCCACAATATGGCGAAATCACTTATCCATTTACGCCTTATGGTTGGAAAGAAAAACCAGAACAACAATCCGTTCTTTTTCAAAATGCAACGGTTTGGACCAATGAAAAAGATGGCGTTTTAGAAAATGCAGATGTCCTCATTCAAAACGGAAAAATACGCGGCGTTGGAAAAGGTTTGAAAGCAGACGGCGCAACCGTAATTGATGCAACTGGAAAACATATCACCTCTGGAATTATTGATGAACACACGCACATTGCGATTTCGAGAGGGGTGAATGAAGGCTCGCAAGCGAGTTCTGCGGAAGTAAGTATTGCGGATGTCGTCAACTCGGAAGATGTGAATCTTTATCGTCAGTTGGCAGGTGGAGTGACGGCAGCACAACAACTGCATGGGTCGGCCAATCCAATCGGTGGACAGTCTTCGATTATCAAATTCAGATGGGGTTTTGAGCCGGAAGCAATGAAGATTCAAGGTGCCGATGGTTTTATAAAATTCGCTTTGGGTGAAAATGTAAAACAGTCGAATTGGGGAGACAGAAACACCGTTCGTTTTCCACAAACTCGGATGGGCGTCGAGCAGGTTTTTGTTGATCATTTCACGCGAGCAAATGATTACAAAAAAGCAAAAGCTGCTGGTAAATTGGTGCGCAAGGATTTAGAGATGGAGACGTTGCAAGAAATTTTAGAAAAGAAAAGATTCATCACTTGCCATAGTTATGTGCAAAGCGAAATCAATATGTTGATGAAAGTCGCAGAGCAATTTGACTTCACGCTCAATACTTTTACACACATTTTGGAGGGTTATAAAATTGCTGATAAAATGGCAAAACATGGCGCAGGCGGTAGCACGTTTTCAGATTGGTGGGCGTACAAATTTGAGGTGAAAGATGCGATTCCTTACAATGCCGCTTTGATGCATGAGCAGGGCGTCGTGGTGGCCCTCAATTCCGATGATGCAGAGATGGCACGTCGCCTCAATCAAGAAGCTGCAAAAGCAGTAAAATACGGCGGCGTAAGCGAAGAAGAAGCATGGAAAATGGTCACACTCAACCCTGCAAAACTCCTTCATTTAGACAATCGAATGGGAAGTTTGAAAACGGGCAAAGATGCAGACGTTGTGCTTTGGTCGGACCACCCACTTTCTATTTATGCGAAAGCAGAACAGACGTATGTTGATGGTATAAAATTCTTTGACAGAACGGCCGACGAGCAATTGCAAAATGAAATCGCAGCAGAGCGAAATCGCCTCATTCAAAAAATGTTAGCTGCCAAAAAGAAGGGTGGAAAAACGCAGCTTGCTATTGGTAAACATCACCATCATTATCATTGTGATGATATGGAAGATGAGGGAAATCATTGATAATTGAATGAACGCAAAGGCGGGGAGGCGCAAAGGAAAATGCTTCACGCTCTGCGTCACCGTGTCTCTGCGTTCACTCAATCTAAGTCGCACCTTTGCGTCTTTGCACCTTTGCGTTCAGACCCCTAACAGAGCTTAATTCAAAAACAAAGCATTCGAAAACAACAACTTCCCATTATACCAAAATGCTCTGAAAAGCGGATCGTCGAGTAAATAAATGATTTTCCCACTTCCTTTTTCTTGTACTCCAAAAGTCATGGTGTTTGGAAGGTCATCGAGTAACTCATGGCCTATAAAACCGAGGTGAGTAGCTTGGTCGCCAATCGTTCCTACGTTCCAACCTTTCTCCAATTTTGGATATTTAAAATTATTAGTTTTTAAAGAATAATAAGTATCGGTCAAGCCGAAAGAAAGTGGATGAGTCGCATCCATTTTTACTTTCATAATCGCACCAGGTGTTCCTTTTGAAATGTGTGAACGTTCGCTGCGAGCGTAAGGTGTTTGCTTCGTTGTGCTATGACCGCTTTCTGGTTTTTTTAAACTAAAACCATCTTGATCTGCGAGTTTGGAATTGGCATTTCCGAGGGCAATTAATTTGCCGCCGCCAGAGACCCAAGTGTTTATTTTTTCCAATAACTTATCAGATAATTTATAACTGCCTTCCGGCAAAATGAGGGTATTATGCTTCATGAATTTACCACTTTCCAATTGTGATAAATCGAGCGCTGTGAATCCCTGATTTAATTCTTGTTCGAGGCAGTGCCAAACATATCCGTAAGCGTTTGCATTGACTCCATCTCCATATAATACAACGATGTCGGGAGCAGAAATCAATCGCATTCGATCAGATCCTAAATCCATTCCATCAGTAGAAAAACCACTTTGTACAGAAGATAATGGTTGTTCGTGTTTAGTAGCGATTTTTTGAGCAAGTTTAGCCCATTCCTTATCATGAAAATTATCTGCTCTTGTGAGAATAAGAGTTCCAGCATCGAAGCTCTGAGTGCCCATGGAAAAGTTCTTTGAGGCAGCGCGAACCTTCAATCCGTTTTTCAATAAATCAGATAAAAATGCGCCGTCACCAACAGATTGCCACTTCGCCATCAAGGCATAAGGAACAGCATCAGGTACAGGTTTCGCATTATATTTTTCTAACTTAAAATCACTGCTTGGTTTGATGGTTTGAGTGGTTGCATAAGCTTCTAAACCAAATGCAATTGGCAACGACCAAGCGGTGATATCATAGGTCAGTGAATCGGACAAATATGGCTCTGGTTCAAAGAGTACTTGAGCAAGTGTTGATTTCGGTTGGGCAGTGCTGATGATAAGGTCATTCTCGCCAATTGATACTCGACCATTCCCACCCTTTTTATAATCAAAACCATTGGGAGAAGAGGTTCTTCCCGCTGCGCCATATCGGATTTCGTGCAGATCGAGTGTCTCAATCAATCGCTTTATTTTGTGACGGTCAGCAGGGTTGTTTTTTATAATGAAAGACTTGTATTTGCCCGTTGATTTACTCGCTCCATCAGAAAAGTAACCTTTGAAGTTTTCAACAATTCTATCTGCATTTTTGGAGGTCATTTCAATAGTAGAAAGACTCGTCGTGTGGTGGTGATCAATTCTATCGGAGAGGCGAAGCGTATCTCCATTGTGGAGTTGAACGGCTGTTCCTCCTACGCCATGCCCTCCTTGTTCGTAAGTCATGCCGATTGCTCCGTTGAAAGTCGGGTAGGTATCTCCGTAACTTGGATAGAAAAGGTCAAAGATTTCGCGCGTAAAATATAACCAACCATTGTTGTCAAAGTATTGCGCATGATTCTTCCCGATTTCCGTTTGAAACTCTTTTTGCCAATCGGTGATGTATTCATGAAATGGCTCTGCTGCTGGTGCAAAATAATATGGATTGTTCGGGTATTGCTCATGCACATCAGGGTGTACGTGAGGCAACCACTGGCTGTAAACCTTGATACGTTGTTGCGATTCTTTTTGAGTTAGCCAAGCCCAATCTCGATTCAAATCAAATTGATAATGATTGACACGTCCTGCTGGCCAAGGTTCCTGATGTTCTCGACTATTCATTTCTGGATTAGGAATGCGGTTGGCGGTATTTCTAAAAAAATGTGTGTATCGACTGTAGCCATCTGGATTGGCAGCCGGGTCCAAAATGACGATGGTGTTTTCCAACCAATATTTGGTTTCTGTATTTTTTGGATTGATTAAATCGTATAAAACAGACATGGAACATTCCGCGCCCGATGGCTCATTTCCATGAACGGAATAGGTAAACCAAACGATAGAAATCGGTTGCTCTGGTTTCCAATCAGATGATTCGAGACCCGCGAGGGAGCGGTTGTGTTTTCTGATTTTTTCGAGATTCTTTTGGTTGTTTTTTGAAGTTATAAACGCTAACAAAAGTGGTCGCCCTTGGGTGGTCTTTCCATATTCTTGCAGCGTAACCATGTCGCTATTGTCGGCGGCATGTTCGAAATAATCTACCAATTGATGATGCGGTGTGAATTGCTCCCCTAAGTTATGTGGCAAAAATTCATTGGGTGATTGTAGTTGTGCTAAAAGTAGCAATGTTGAAAATAGCAAACTTGCTGTGAGGATGTATCTTAAATTCATCTGAAGTGATTGTTTGGGGTAAAGGTATGGAATGTAGCGTAAATGATTTGGGGGATAACTTGCTCTTTTGTAAATATAAAAAATACCCAAAAACCAGTAGTAGCTTAGAATAAAAATGTATTACATTTACGAAACTAATAATATTGGTTGAACTATTACGAAAAGCAATTTGAATAAATGAAACGCCCCTTTCCTTATATTTTATTCTTTTTCCTATTTGTATTTCATATAGGCTATGGTCAGATTTGGAAACCTATTTCTACTAATAAATCACACCAACCAACCTTTAATCAATATAGTTCTCAACAACACGAACAAATTAATCGACAAAATCATGAAATTGTAAAACAGCACAATCAAATAAGACGGACACAAAATCAAGCGATAATAGAAGAGATTAGAAGTGATAACCTTCCTACAGTGAATTATCAATTTCCCTCAAAAATGGAGAAGGAAGGTGCAAAGGATTTTCAAGTTGCTTACCACCAATTAGAAAATATGCTTCAAATGGAAGAGGAGCATTTAAGTTTGAAAGAGGCAATTTTCAAGATAGAAAAAGCCTTTCTTGGCGATAGATTAAATAAAGAGTGGTATGATAAAGAGATATCGGACAATATTGAAATAATAAAAAACGAACTAAAATACAGAGGTTACCAGTACGACAATGAATTAGCAAAAAAAATGATACTGCATCAATTTATGTCTGATACGATTGTGGTGAGAGATGAGGAAGGAAATGAACTCTATAAAACCCACCCCAAACGCTACGACTTTGAAGATATACACGGCGAAAAAGACTGGACAAAAATGTTTGTCTCAAAACTCATGTTTACAGGAACAGGACAATGCCACTCAATGCCATTATTGTATTTGGTTTTGGCGGAGGAGCTTGGTATAGAAGCATATTTGGCACTTTCACCAGAGCATAGTTATATCAAACTCAAAGATGACAAAGGCACTTGGTTTAATCTGGAATTAACCAATGGCAATTACGCATCAGATAGTTGGTTGCTTTCATCGGGTTATGTAAAAGCAGAGGCGATACAAAACGGTCTCTATATGAAGCCATTGAGTAAGAAAGAAACAATTGCTACTTTTTTAGTGGATTTGGGTATTGGGTATTTTCATAAATATGGCATTGACGAATTTGTATTACAGTGTGCTGAAAAATCATTGGAATACGCCCCAAATAATATTGCAGCATTGCAATTACGGTCAAATTATCATACCTTATTATTCGATTTTGTTGCAAAGCAAAGGAACTATCCACCACAATCAGCTTTTCCTCATTATCCCAAATTAAACAGCATGTATGAGCGATTTCATAACTTATATAAAGAAATCGATGATTTGGGTTATGACTATATGCCACCTGTGGTGTACAAAAAATGGTTAGAATCACTTAATAATAAAAAACAACAAACTAAATTTCCAAGAGCATGAAAAAGTTACTTACCTCCCTTACACTTTGTTTATTTACGATTGGCTTATTACAAGCCCAAAATCCTTATGCCTCACTTGGAGAAGAGGCCAATGTACTCACCTTAAGTCAAGGCAAATACCAAGAGCACTTTCCTAATGAAGACTACGTAGTTATTGGAGGTGCAAAACTAAATACGACTACTGGCAAAGTGGAAGAGTTATTAGAATCAGAAGAAGAAGAAGAAGAAGAAGAAGAAGAAGAAGAAAGTTTTGAATCGACGGTGAGTACTCGGTTTTTGTCGGTTGACCCGATTGCGAGACAGTATCCTGAGTTGACGCCTTATCAGTTTGCTAGCAATACGCCGATTCAGGCTATTGATTTAGATGGGCTTGAGGCTTATCTTATGCATGGAACTTGGGCTAGCCCTGAAACATTTAGTGCTTTGAAAGCAGAAAATTATGCGTCAATAATAGAGGCCTTTGGAAATACTGCTGAAAACGTAGAAGTTCCTGTGTGGAATGGATTAAACTATAGAGCTGCAAGAGTGGTTGCAGCACATGAATTGGTGAAAAAAATAAAGAGTAACTCTAATTTGGGGCAAGAGCCATTAACTTTAGTCGGGCATAGTCATGGCGGGAATGTAATTATTGAAGCAGCAAATATATTGGCCGAACAAGGTATCACAGTTGACCATATTGTTACTATTAATACACCTGTAACTGATGCCCATCAATTGGAGCAAAAAGCATTAGAAACTGGGGTCAAGCATTATAATATCTACTATTTAGGAGATCCTGTACAATCAAGAGGTGGGAACACAAATTATGATAATGGCAAGAGATGGATTTTATCTGATATTCCAGAAGGAGAAAGAAGGGCTGATTCAGGCATGAAGAAATTTGATGTCTCTGGAGAAACTGGTTGGGCTGGTCGTAAATTTGATAATGCTTATAATCTCCGTATTCCTTCTCCTAGTATTTGGGAAAATATTACAAACAGGTATCACGATTCTCATAATACCCCAGAACTTTGGAGAGAATGGTTGAAATCTAACCCTAAAAATAAACTAACGAGGCATCCAGATTTAATGATAGAAAGAGTTCAAAAGAAAATGGTAAATGCTGTAAAATCAATTTTTAATAAACAAAAAGAAAAGAAAAAAAATCCATAAAAAAATCTTGCAAAATGAAAAAAATAGTATTGATAACTTTTGGTTTTATTTTAATCACTTATATGGTCAATAACTTATTCTTTCAGCCTGTTGAAATCAATAAACATGAGCAAAAAATTCTAACTTGGATTGAATTGCCACCTGTAGTCAGAGAGGAAATGAAAAAACATGTATCTGAAAAATACGATAATAGTCTTATTAATTTAGATAGCACTAAGGCTAATATTACAATTAAAATAATTAAGCGAGGAGCTGGAGTTATAGATAAACTATTTACGATCAATAACAGAAAATATATTTTGACACCTGGAATAAATAGGGGAGGTCATGTTATTCCTCCTTATGTTTTTTTTAATCAAAAGATGTTTTTTGTTAGAACTTATAATATCAACACAAAAGAAGAACTAATTAATGCCGAATTTGGGTGCCTTGATTTTAAAGAAAAATACTAAATTTTTCAAAATGCTCGGTTTAAGTTTCCTGCAAAAAAAAGTTATTTGCTTAATCTTGTGTTTTTCGTTTATCAATTTTCAAATCTCTGCTCAATTAATCTCATTTGAAAATGCTTACAATAATTTATTTGAAATTTTCGAAAAGAAAAGTAATTCCTCTTTAAAGGAAGCTGTATTTATTACTGAAAATGCTTTCTATGATAACAAATTATATAGGGTAGACTTTGAGCAAGAAATAGAATATCTAAATTCTCTAGCCTTAATTATAGAAGAGAAAAACAACTTGCTTTATAAGGAAAAAGATAGCTCGAACGTAAGAAAATTAGCCGCATTGAATTTTTTGATGACAGATTCAATTCCTTTGATTGTAAGTGGAGATTCACTTTATCATACTCCTTTTACCTACGATTTCGACGATGCCTTCGGCAAAAAAAATTGGGAAAGCATGTTTGTCTCTAATCTATTAAAGACAAAAAAAGGAAACTGCCACTCTCTACCATTTTTATATAAAATTCTCGCCGATGAAATCGGTGCTGAATGCCATCTGGCACTTGCCCCCAATCACATTTATATCAAAAGTAAAAGTGAAAAAGTAGGTTGGTATAATACAGAACTAACTAATGGTTCTTTTCCGATAGATGCTTGGATTATGGCCTCTGGTTATGTTCCACTTGAAGCTGTTCAAAATGGTATCTACATGAGAGCTTTAAGTGATAAGGAAGCTATCGCGATGTGTGTCGTTGATTTAGGAATGGGCTATGACCGTAAGTTTCCCAATAATGACGGTTCATTCACTTTAAAATGCTGTGATTTAGCATTAAAACATTTCCCCAATTACATCACTGCAATACTGCTAAAAGCTGAAACCAATCAACGCCTCATACGACAATTGATGGAGCAACACAGTGTCAAAACCCATCAAGAATTATTCATCAAACAAAAATCCGCTAAACCCATCTGGGAGGCAATGGAAGAAAACTATTTTTTAGCTCACCAACTTGGCTATCGTCAAATGCCCAAAAAGATGTATTTAGATTGGTTAGCCTCTTTAGAAAAAGAACGGAGCAAATACGAAAATCGAAAAGTACCTGATTTTAAAAGATGATTTCGACTTTGTAAACAAAGAGCCCCTCCCGTAAACGGGAAGGGCCAAATTAAAAATATTAGAAACATCTTAATTCTATAACATTCGTAACCAAATGCTTATTTTATTACTTGAATCGTTTTGGTAGTAGATTCATCTCCATTTATGATTCTTAAAATATAAGAACCATTTGCAGTATTGAATTCAAAGTTATCTTCAAAATAACCAGCTGTTTGACTGCCAAAATCTTTTCTTTTTACCAATTGACCCATCATTGAGTATAGTTCAACCAAAACAGGAGCATCTGTTTTTAGGGTAGTTCTGATAGTTACTTCATTTGAAGTTGGGTTAGGCATGATGGTTAGTTCTTCGAAATTGGTAGTTGTATTGGTGCGATTGTCAATATCTCCTTTTAGTCTTCGCACAACAGGCAAGGCGAAAGTTGTACCATCTGTCAAAGCTACCCAAGGCTCAAAAGCAGGCGCATTTCCACTCAAAAATCCAGAAGCAAAAATAACTCCTGCTCCACCACCTAAGCTACTTACGTCAGCAGTATAACTTGCAACGATTGTGCTATTGTCATTTCCAGGTGTAACACTCAATTCATAGGAAGCAGCAGGGATGTTTAAGTAACCCGC
>CALHBQ010000285.1 GCA_937930815.1 uncultured Saprospiraceae bacterium
ATGGGATTCGCCTGTGCCTGCGGTCATAATCGTACGATGAACAATCGGCTGCGATTTGAATTTTTCTTTCAAACGTGGAATCACGCCGTTTTCCATCAACCACTTCATTTCATACGGGACGCCAGGCATGGAAACCATTACTTTTTCGCCATGCTCAAACCACATTCCAGGAGCGGTTCCCATGTCGTTATTGATGATAGTCGCATTGTTAGGCATCAAACATTGCACCTTGTGCGCTTCTTGAATGTCTACTCCAAATTTTGCGAAAAGCTTACCCAAACGAGTAAAAGTTTCCTCGTGAAAGGTCATTCCTTCTTCAAAGAAATCGGCAATTGTTTTTTTTGTGATATCATCTTTGGTTGGGCCTAATCCGCCAGTCATTAGTACGATGTCAGCACTTTCTAATCCTTTTTTAATGCCTTTTAAAATGGAATGATGTTCATCAGCAACGGTTGTAATTTCGACTACTTCTGCGCCAATTAAGTTGAGTTGTTGGCCCATCCAAGCGGAGTTGGTGTCTATTGTTTGACCGATTAATATTTCATCGCCAACGGTTATGATGTGTACTTTCATACGTAACGCGGAGCGGTGCTCCGCGAATGTTATTTTGGAATGTCAAAAGGGAAATTCACTTTCATATTCCTTGTTTTAAAATCAATTTTTCTTGAATCGCGTGATACCCGTCGGACGGCTTAGAGCCGGCTGACGGGACTGAAGCGGCATTCGCGGAGCACCGCTCCACGTTACGGTTTCAAAATCTCATTATCAATTAATCGAACGCCTTCGAGCCAAGTTGCTACACAAGCAACTACATAATCTGAGTCCGAAAATTCTTTGATCGGTTGCAGCGTATGACCATCAACAATGGTAAAATACTCTGGTTCAAAACCGGGCGCACTTAATTCTTTCATGGCCCACTTTTCGACTTTGGCAGGTGTTGAAGAATCGACTTTCTTTTTTGCAGCTTTCAATGTTTTGGAAATCAAGGTGGCTTCTTTTCTGCCTTTTTCGCTTAAGCGAACATTTCGACTACTCATTGCCAAACCTGATTGCACGCGCATGATTGGACAAACAACCAATTCTGTTGTAATTTTCAACTGGTCAATCATACTTTGAATAATTGTAAATTGTTGAAAATCTTTTTGCCCCATGAACAATTTGTCAGGCAAAACAATGTCAAGCAATCGTTTTACGACCTGAGCGACTCCCGCAAAATGACCTTCTCGAAATTCCCCTTCCATCACTTTATCCAATTTCCCAAGATCTAAATTTAGGGGTTGCGGATTGTTTGGATAAACTTCCTTTACGCTTGGCAGAAAAAGGGCGTTACAACCATTTTTCTCTAAAAGCTCAATATCTGCAACGATTGGTCGTGGGTATTTTTTAAGGTCTTCTTCGTCGTTAAATTGAGTAGGATTGACAAAAATGCTAAAAATAGAAAGGTCAGCTTTTTCTTTACTGATTTTCAAAAGTGACATATGCCCTTGATGCAATGCACCCATTGTAGGGGTAAATCCTATCGTTTTGCCCTCATTTCTATTGTTGGCGACATAATTTTGTAAATCCTTTACTGTTTTGAATACGTACATGTAAATAGTGATTTTTAAACTAAAACAAATCGTTAAAAAAAGGGCAGAAGCCTTTCAAAAGCGAGCAAAAGTACTTAAAACCTGAGTTTTTTGCTATCTTTGCGCTCCTTTACAAAGGACATTTGTAACTATAGGAAAACTTAATTTTTGAAATGATGGAGAAAAAGAAAATCCTGATTGTAACTCAGGAAATGGCGCCTTATACAGATTTATCAATTATCTCAACTATCGCTCGCCAGTTACCCCAATTCGTTCAGGAAAAAGGAATGGAAATTAGAGTGCTTATGCCTCGTTTCGGAACGATTAACGAACGAAGACATAGATTGCACGAAGTAGTTCGATTGTCGGGAATGAATATTATTGTGGATGATGATGATTATCCATTGATTATTAAAGTTGCCACTTTGCAGGGTGCTCGAATGCAGGTTTACTTTTTGGATAATGAAGAGTTTTTCAAACGTAAACAAGTTTTTGAAGATAATAATGAAAAACCTTTCGAAGACAATGCAGATAGAATGATTTTCTTCTGTAAGGGTGTAATTGAAACGGTTAGAAAATTTGGCTGGGCACCTGATATTATTCATTGCCACGGTTGGATGACCAGTTTGATTCCTCTTTATATTAAAGAGGCATATGGTAATGAACCACTTTTTGAAAATTCAAAAATGGTTTATTCAGCTTATGAAAATTCTTTGGAAGGAACTTTTACCAAAGATTTTATTGAAAAGGCATCTATCAATAATCTGGAAGCAGAAAATTTGGCTGCTTATTGCGATGGTGATAATATCACTTTGAATAATGGAGCAATTGCTTCTTCAGATGGTATTATCTTAGGTAGTGATGCGATGGCAGAGCCAGTTATGGATATGATTGCAAAGGATGATAAACCTGTGCTCGATTTTCAAGAACCTGAAGAAGGTTACTTGAATACCTATCTTGAGTTTTACAATAATTTATTAGCTGAAGCAGAAGTCTAATTTTTTTAGATTCTTTTCAGGGAAAATAATAAAGTAGCCGTTTAATACAACACTTTTCATTTTTTGATACTCCTTAGTTTATTGTTTACAATAACTATTTCAAAAAAGAGAAGAAATATGAAACGGCTACTTTTTTCTATTTATACAAGTTTACTTGTTCGTCTTCAAAATCTAATTGTGGGAATGAAGTTTTTTAATTTAGTATTGGTCTCCTTTATTTTTAGTGCACTATTTTTTTGCTCCTGTAACGAGCCAACAATACTTGGTGCTGACTTAGTAGAAGGTGAACAAGGCCAGATACAAATCGTAGATACTTTTAAAATAAGCATGGAAACCATCGTAGGTGATACAGTTGTTGGTTTTGATCCAGATTTTGTGAACTACTCCAATTATCTCTTTGGCGACTTTGATGATCCTGTTTTTGGAAAGTCAACGGCCAGTCTTTCCTTTCGAATTGGAGGCCCAGGTTTTTATCCGGATTTTGATGAAATCACAAGAGCAGATTCAATTGTATTGGTGCTGCCTTATGATACATCAGGTTTTTATGGAAATACCAAACAACTCTTTTCTTTTGACTTGCTTGACATTTCTGAAAGAATGGATGGTACTGCTACTTATAATACAGATACTACGATTATGACGGATCCAATGATATTTATGGAAAATATTTCATTTGTTCCAAATGGAGTTGATTCTATTGAAATTATTACCTCCAATACAGATGATCAAGAAGACTCCGTGAAAGTTGCACCACAGCTTAGGATCAAATTAAATGATTCTTATATGGATAGAATTGTGAATGCAGATTCTTTGACTTATGAAAGTGATTCTATCTTTTTAGATATTTTTAAAGGTTTCCAAATGAAGCCTAAGGATGCTACAAATGGGATGGTAAGTTTTGATATGGTAGATCCTACCGCTGGAATCTACCTTTATTACCATACATCAGATTCGACTTTTGAGACTTTTCAATTTCGATTCAATAGGGTAATAGTCCCAAGTTATACTCAGACGACTGCAGGTAGCCCAGTTCAAACCTTTAGGGATGATCAGGTAAATACAGATTCGATCCACTTTGTACAAGGAATGAAAGGTTTAGGTGTTAAAATGACATTGCCCGATCTTTCATCGTTAGGAGATGTAATAATAAATAGAGCAGAAATAGAATTGACCCTTGCAAGTCTTCCAGACGACGATATATCTTTGTATTCTCCAACAGAACAGTTAATTTTGAGTTACGCACTTGATAGCTCTGGAAATTCTCGCGTTCCAGTTGATGATGTTTCTTTCGCAGGCACTAGCATAGATAATATTCAGGAATGGTTTGGAGGAAATATAGTGACAGGTTCATCAGGAAACGTCCAAACCTACAAAATGTCAATTGCGTCTCACTTGCAAAGAGTTCTGGATGGTGAAATAAATAATTTTCTTTATCTCCAACCTTATCTTCGTTCTCAGTTTGTTGCAAGAGCAGCTTTTAAAGGTGCAAACGCGAAAGAGAATCCAGCGAAGTTGAAAATTTTCTATACAGAAACCACCAAATAAAAAATAAAAAATATGTGCGGAATTGTAGCATATACTGGGTCTAAAAAGGCTTATCCGATTCTTATCAAAGGTCTCCAACGATTAGAATACAGAGGGTATGATAGTGCAGGTGTTGCCCTGCTTGATGGAGATATCAAAACTTATAAGCGAAAAGGTAAAGTTTCAGAGTTAGTCAGTTATGCTGAAGGGCAAGACACCGATGGTTCGACTGGAATCGGTCATACCCGTTGGGCAACTCATGGAAAGCCAGATAATATTAACGCACACCCTCATCATTCAGGTGATGGTGATTTGGTCTTAGTGCACAATGGAATTATTGAGAATTACTCAGTTCTTAAAAAAGCACTGAAGAAACAAGGTCATACTTTTATTAGTGAAACTGATACAGAAGTATTGGTGCACCTTATCGAAGAGATAAAAAAACAAGGTAATTTGCCACTCGAAGAGGTAGTCCGTGTGGCGTTGACGAAAGTAACAGGAGCTTATGCAATCGTTGTTTTAGATAAAAACGAACCTAATAAAATTGTTGCAGCAAGAAAGCAAAGTCCTTTAGTAATTGGCATTGGAGAAGGTGAGTATTTCGTAGCCTCGGATGCTACGCCGATTGTTGAGCATACAAAGCATGTTGTATATTTGGGAGATGGAGAAATTGCAACTATTGAAAAAGGCGAAGAACTTCAAATAAAAACGATAACCGATAATGAAATTCAACTACCATTTGTTCAGAAACTCGATATGGAGATTGAGCAGTTGGAAAAAGGTGGTTATGATTATTTCATGCTAAAAGAAATACATGAGCAACCAAAAACGATTGCCGATTGTATGCGTGGTCGATTGAGCGCAGAAGGAGGATGGGTGAAATTAGGAGGAATTCAAGAGCAACTAAATCGTTTTGTAAGCGCCAATAGAATTATCATTGTAGCTTGTGGTACCTCGTGGCACTCTGGTTTGATTGCGGAGTATTTATTTGAAGAATTAGCAAGAATTCCAGTTGAAGTGGAATATGCTTCCGAATTTAGATACAGAAATCCTGTAATTGACCATAACGATGTAGTCTTGGCTATTTCTCAATCTGGAGAAACAGCAGATACATTAGCAGCACTTGAATTAGCAAAAGATAGAGGTGCACTGACTTATGGTATTGTAAACTCCGTTGGGTCTTCTATCGCGAGATTAACAGATGCAGGCTCTTACATTCATGCTGGGCCAGAAATTGGAGTAGCAAGTACAAAAGCCTTTACAGGACAAGTGACCTTGTTGACTTTAATGGCATTGAGCTTAGCAGAGAAAAAAGGAAAAATTGAAAAAGAATACTTCAATAGATTGATTGCTGAGTTGGAAAATATTCCAGCGAAAGTTGAAAAAGTCATGGAATTGAATGAACAAATTCAATACATCGCTAGTGAAATGAAAGATGCACCAAATGCACTTTATTTAGGGAGAGGATATAATTTTCCAGTAGCATTGGAAGGCGCATTGAAGTTAAAAGAAATTTCATACCTTCATGCAGAGGGCTACCCTGCTGCCGAGATGAAACACGGGCCTATCGCTTTGATAGATGAAAATATGCCTGTTATCATTACTTGTACGAACAAAAGTGCGTACGAAAAAATCATTAGTAATATACAAGAGGTAAAAGCAAGAAAAGGTGTCGTTATCGCAATCATAACAGAAGATGACGAAGAAATTAGAAAAATAGCAGATTATGTAATTGCTATTCCCGATACAGAAGAACCTTTGACACCATTACTTTCTGTGATTCCGTTGCAGTTGCTCTCCTATCATATTGCAGTGATGAGAGGTTGTAACGTGGATCAACCTCGAAACCTTGCTAAATCTGTTACCGTTGAGTAATTAGAACCCGTTCTTAGAAAATCTTATTGGTTAGGTCGAAATTCAAATTTTATTGACTGATAAGGAAAAGAAAATTTTTATTTTGGACTGACACCAATCAATAAGATTTTCTAAGAATAAATAACATGGAAAAACTAACTTTAGAATAATCGAATAATGACAGATACATCACACAACTTAACCTATAATTCAAAAAAATCAGACTTGATTATGCCAGAATACGGAAGGCATATTCAGGAAATGATCAACTATGGTAAGGCCTTGGAAAACGATGAAGAGCGTCAGCACTTTATCGAAAGAGTAGTTGACTTGATGGTTCAGATCACGCCACAAAACAGAAACCTTGATGATGTGAGAGCAAGAATGTGGCTACATGTTTTTAGAATTGCGGAGTATGACATCAATGTTATGCCACCTAATGGAGAAATTCCAACGCCTGAAACTGCTCGTAAAAAACCTTCACATATTGGATATCCAACTGTTCAAAAAAAATTCAGACATTATGGTCATAATGTGCAAGAGTTGGTAAAAAAAGCATTGTCTATGGAAGACGGTGATTTAAAGGATGCGTTTGTAGAAGTAATTGGTTCTTACATGAAATTAGCTTACAGAACGTGGAACAAGGAACATTATGTAAGTGACGATATTATCATCGAAGATTTGGAAGCTTTGTCGGAAGGTAAACTCAAGTTTAAGGACGATGTGAAATTGGATACTTTGGCAAGAGCAAATGCTCGTAAACATGCCTCTCGTTCCAAAGGAAAAGGAAGAGATGATAGAGGAGGAGGCCGAGGTCGAAAGAATGATAACCGAGGAGGAAGAGGCCGCAACAATAACAACAATAATGGACGTAAAAACTATAGAAGAAAATAACTTCTTTATAAAAACATAATCATCACATGAGTAACGTATTTAGGTAAATACTTCATGTAGTTCAAACAAAAAATCGGTATCACAACTTTGTGGTACCGATTTTCTGTTTTATAACACCAAATTGAGACTAATTGCTTAGCTTCTTTCTTTATTATTCAATTTTTTTAATCAAAGCTCTCTTATCCAGATATTTCGATAGCGAACTAAATCTCCATGATCTTGCAATCGAAGTGGCATCTTTTCAGGGTGTTTGAAATATCTCGACTTTCCAATATATGCGGTTGGCCCTCCTAATTCAAAGTGATTTTGAATCAAAACGCCATTGTGAAAAACCGTGACATATGCAGGGCTATCTAAACTACCATCTCTCTTGAACCGAGGAGCAGTAAAAACAATATCATACATCTGCCATTCACCCGGTCTTCGTGAAGCATTGACAAGCGGTGGATTTTGTTTATAAATACAACCTGATTGCCCATTGGAATAGGTTCTATTTTTATAAGAATTCAAAATCTGAATTTCATAAAGACTCATCATAAAGACACCACTATTGCTGTAACCTTGCCCTTCTTTTCCGGTATCAACTGGATTCAAAAACTCAATATGTAATTGAAAATCACCAAATGCTTTTTTTGTTTCAATTGCACCAGTTCCAGGTTTGACAGTGATTTGTCCACCTTCTACTGTCCAATCGGCAGCTGGATTCACATAATTTGCATCTAACTTATTCACCATATCATTCATCTCTTCTACTGTTCCTCTTTCACGTATGAATTGAGGTTTTTGCCACTGAGATAAGTCTTTTCCATCAAATAAAACAATCGCATCAGAAGGTGCAGTATTGTAATTACCTGGCGTAACCATTGTTGGTTCTGGCTCCCAAACTTCGGTGAGTTTTGGGTCTGTTATTTTTTGTGCTTTACAGGAGAAGAAAAGGAGCAGCACTAATAAATTGAGTATATATGATTTCATGTTTTTATAAATTATTATATTCCCAAAATAGAATTATTCAACGCTTCATTCGAGCTAGTTCTAGCAAAATCATCGAATTTTTTATCGCTGGTTTCGATGATGCAAGATTGGATAAATGGCGCACCTTCACGAGCACCTTGCTCTGGTGATTTGAGGCAACATTCCCATTCCATCACTGCCCAGCCATCATAACCATGTTGTGTCAATTTTGAAAAAATAGACTTGAAATCTACTTGCCCATCGCCGAGCGAACGAAAACGTCCTGGCCGATCTACCCATTCTTGAAATCCACCATAAACGCCTGAACGCCCCGTTGGATTAAACTCCGCATCTTTCACATGGAACATTTTGATGTATTCATGATAAATATCAATGAAGGCCAAATAATCTAATTGCTGTAAAACAAAATGACTTGGATCGTATAAAATTTTTGCACACGAATGATTGCCCGTTGCTTCCAAAAATCGCTCGAAAGTTACACCATCATGCAAGTCCTCTCCTGGATGAATTTCGTAACAAGCATCCACGCCCATTTCATCAAAATGATTTAAAATTGGTAACCAACGATCTGCCAATACTTTGAAGCCCGTTTCAACCAAACCAGCAGGTCGTTGCGGCCATGGATAAACGGTATGCCACATCAATGTACCCGAAAATGTAGCGTGCACATCAATCCCTAAATTACGACTTGCGGTTGCTGCTTTTTTGACTGTTTCGATTGCCCATTCGGTGCGTGCTTTTGGATTACCACGCAAATGCTCTGGTGCAAAACCGTCAAACATTTGATCATAGGCAGGATGAACGGCAACCAATTGACCTTGCAAATGCGTCGAAAGTTCTGTAATTTCCAATCCATAGGAATTAACTTTCCCTTTCAATTCATCACAATAAGTTTTGCTCTCGGCAGCTTTATCCAAATCAATAAACGCAGCTTCCCATGTGGGAATTTGAATACCTTTATAACCTAAATCTGCTGCCCATTTGCAGATACCATCTAATGTATTAAAGGGTGGATTTTTATCAGCGAATTGTGCAAGGAATATTGCGGGACCTTTTATCATCTCTTTCTTTTTTATTGAAGTTGTTTCTCAAAGAAAGATAAAATTTAAACAAAAACCAATTTACTCAAACCGTCGAAACGCCTTCAACAATCGCTCTGGCAAATCTGCCATACAAGCCGCTTCATAATCGGCATAAGTGCAAGGAATTAGCTCGTGGCGTTTTTGTTTTTTCTTTGTTTTTACAGGCACTTGAATCCACCAACGACCAGAACGATTGCTTTTCCAAAAAGAAATTTCGTACTCTAAATCTTCGATGGCAACGACATACTCGGTGAGTGCTGTTTTGGAAGCAGGAAAGTCGTTTTTACGGTCATAAAAGCCGTCAATGAAGTACCAAACCATTTGGGCAATCAACTGCGCTGTTTGGCTGTATATATCGTTTTGATGAGTGAATCCGTGAATACTAAATGATTTCAATTTATCACTGTTTCCAGCATAGCGGCAGAGTTGACAAGCGTCCTCACTAGTCAAACCATTGGGTGTAGGGTAGTCTTGTCCTGGCGCATAAATTGAGTTCAAAGCTGCTACATTAAAACTCATAAAATCTGCATCACGAACAAATGGTTCTGCCACCTTAAAATCACTGCGAATCGCTCCTAATCTCAAAAAATCGAAATTACGCTCATCCAAATATTTGAAAACAGGATGCTCTACAAAATGCCCCTGCAACCCAATATTCGTATAATGAAAAAGGGCATTTCTTTTTTTCTTGAAAATTTCGTTGAGTGGGCCATGATTGAGGTCTTCTGCAAACGCGTCGTAACGTACACGCTCATCCACTTCCAACATATTTACAGCAGATTGCGCTTGTTTGTGTGCATAAAATTGCGCCGTCATCGTTTGCGAACCTTTACCAATCAAAATCGGAACAATGCCGCCTTCAATCAATTCTTTGAGTACGCCTGTGATGAAGTTCTTATTGAGATTTCGAAGGTTACCGAGGTCTGCTATTTTTAGTTTTTTGAATGGAAAAGCTAATGGATACAATTGTTTACGAATAGCATCAGCAGATTCACTCTCTAAACCAATAATTGCAATTTTAACTCTGGAAAGTTTTGGTAATTTTTCATCGTAAACTTCAATATTAGACCCCATGTGCCACGCACCAGAACGAATACTGAGCAACGTGGAAGAACTGATAGGTTGAAGCCAACTTTGAAGCATAGATTAGTGAGTTTTAAGTTGAAAGTTCTATGTTGAATGCTAAACGAATCGCTCTTTGAACTTTCAACTTATCACTGTCAACCTTTTACTTAAATGGGTGCATTAATTGTAGTCCAAAGTAAATCTTTTAATTCCGTAATACCTTGAGTCGTAATCGAAGAAATAAAAAGAGACCTAACATCTTCAGGTATTTCTGATTTAATCATTTCTTTCAACTCATCATCAATCAAATCGCATTTGGTAATCGCCAAAATTCGTGGTTTGTCGAGTAACTCTGGATTAAACATTTTCAACTCATTGAGCAAAATTCCAAACTCCTTTTTGATATTATCCGAATCACAAGCGATCATGAAAAGTAAAACAGAATTCCGCTCAATATGTCTCAAAAATCGATGACCAATTCCTTTTCCTTCGTGCGCTTTTTCAATAATCCCAGGAATATCCGCCATGATAAAGGACTTCGAATCTCGATAAGAGACGATTCCTAAATTAGGAACTAAAGTCGTAAAAGCATAACTCGCTATTTTAGGCTTTGCAGCCGAAACTGCAGCCAAAAGCGTCGATTTTCCTGCATTAGGAAAACCTACCAATCCCACATCTGCGAGTACTTTTAGTTCTAAAATTTTCCATTCTTCGCTTCCTTCTTCGCCGGGTTGTGCATAGCGGGGAGCCTGATTGGTAGAAGTTTTGAAATGGTCGTTTCCTCGCCCACCTCTTCCTCCTGGCACTATAATGACTTCTTGCCCCTCTTCCGCAATTTCGAAAAGGATTTCTCCTGATTCTGCATCTTTTGCAATAGTCCCAATCGGTACATCCAAAATCACATCCTCTCCATCCGAGCCTGATTTTCGGTTTTTCATACCATTGCCGCCATCTTTGGCAAAGACGTGTTTTCTATATTTTAAATGTAGTAATGTCCACATTTGCTTATTGCCACGTAGAATGACATGGCCACCTCGACCACCATCACCACCATCTGGCCCACCTTTGGGCAAATATAGTGCTCGGTGGAAATGAGTTGATCCAGCACCTCCTTTACCAGAGCGGCAAAAGATCTTCACATAATCTACAAAGTTCTGATTGGACATTATTTGTTTTAATATAAAAGAAGTGCAAAGGTAGGAATGATTTGGAACCCATTCTAATTTATTAAGGGCATGAAGCAGAAAGGTGGTCGTCAATCGGTAAAAGGTATTTTTGATTTATTTTACAGAAAGGCAATTATTTTTCCCATTTTAGAAATGAAAAAATGTGGTGATGCACACAAGGAAGTTGGTTGTTGTTGATGAATAAGTACTTGGACACAATTACCTATAATATAAAATGGCTGATTTTTTAAGAGAAACTAAAAAGGAACCAATCTCATTTTATTTCTAAACCTTATTATGTCCAAGCACTTATAAGTTAGTCGATAATTTTAAATTATCGACTAACTTTAAACTTATATTTCCGCAGCGACTTTCTCCACTTGCCGCCAAACCCTCGCCGTATTTTTATAACAAATTTTCTCAATATCCTCTTCCGTATAACCACGTTTCAAAAGCGTAAAAATCAAATTTGGATAAGCAGAAACATCTTTCAAACCCATCGGCAAAGAATCTCCTACACCGTCAAAATCGGAACCAATTCCAATGTGATCAACACCTGCCAATTTTTTGACATTGTCAATGTGATTGGCGACCATTTCTACATCTGAGTAGAGGGCGTCTTTGTGCATTTCTTTAAAATCTTCAATAATTGGTTGAGCGAGTGAATCCTCATCTGTTAGCTTTTGCTCAGCAAGCATGTTTTTTAATACTGTTCGAAGACTATCTGCAGATCTTTTGATTTTAGAATCTAAAAAAGTTGAACCGAAATTGATGTGAATTACACCACCTTCTTCTCCCAATTTTTTAATCATATCATCAGACATATTTCTTTGCCAGCCAGGGGTGAATTTTCTACAAGAAGAGTGAGAAGCGATAACTGGTGCTTTCGTAATTTCCATCACTTGATAAAAAGCTTTATCAGAAACGTGAGAGATGTCAACCATGATACCGACTTTATTCATTTCGGCTACGACCAGTCTGCCGTACTTGCTCAATCCGCCATGAGTCGCTGTTGTGTCATAAGAAGAATCACAAATCTGATTGTCTTTGGAGTGCGTCAACGTCACGTATCGAATGCCTTTATCATAATAATATTGAACATCGGAAAGCTCTAAAATTGGTGCCCCATTTTCCATTCCCATCGGAAGAGAAATGATTCCTTTTTTGAAATTAGCTTCAACATGATCTGGAGAAGTAGCAATTTGAAATTTCTCAGGGTGTGCTTCGGTGATAGAAGAAATCATTCTGATAAGTGAATCTGCATAGACTTTTGCACCGCCAGATTTTTGATAAGCTGCTGGAATATAAATCGACATAAACGGTGCATCCAAACCTCCTTTTTTCGCGCGAACATAATCAAAATCACCTTCCTTACTTTCGATAGGAATACCAATCAGTTCTTTATACATTCTAAAAAAACGAGTCCCTAATCGGTAAGGTAAATCCACATGACCATCTGCAATGATGTATTTATGTGCCAATTCATCGGCGTAAAATCTCAACTCGTCATCGTTCATTTCGGCGATGGTTTTGGTTGGAGCGGGAGTGTCCGATGTATCGGTGGTCGTGGTTTGGTCGCAGCTGAAAATTAGTAAAGCCGTCAGTAAAAGGAAAGAGAGATGCTTCATTTTAATTATTTTTAAAACGAAGATAGAAATTCTCATGATTGGAAAGGGATCAAGAAATAATTAAGATTGATTGTAATATTTAATCATTTATTCATTTCAAAATTTACTCATTGTTTTTATAAAAAAAGGGCGAATCCGTACTATCAACGGATTCGCCCCATGTATTTCATAGTACGATTAGAAAAGTGTGATTGCTATTTTTCAGCTTCTTCTCGAATATGGTCTTCCAATTCGAATTCGTCGCCAGGCACATAGCCGGAGTGTGAATAAACTATATTACCTTCCTTGTCAATCAGAAATGTCTGAGGGATAGTTTGGAAGTTTAGTGCAGTTTGAATTTCATTTTGGTCAGCAGACAGTACTTCAAATTCCCAACCTTTAGTTGTTACAATACCAGGTACTTTTGTCAACTGACGAGAATTATCAATTGTGATAGCTAAAAGCTCCACATCAAATTCTTCTTGCCAATCTTCGTAGATATCATTGATAGCATCCAGTTCTTTTTTACAAGGTGTACACCATGTTGCCCAAAAGCTGATGACCGTCAATTTCCCATTTTCACCATAAGTTGATAAATCTACTGATTGACCATCAAGGTGCTTGACCGTTACACTTGGGAGCTTTTGCTCATCTTGTGCAAAAACGGAAATAGAGAGAACTAAAAAAGCAAGAGTTAAAATTTTGGAAACGATTTTCATATCGTAGGCTATTTTTTATGTTTTGTAAATGACTTTTGTATCGGTTGCGCTTTTTGGGAAGGAATAATGAGGCAAATTTGCGACCTCTTTCATCATTGCACAAACTAAGAGCGTATCATTCTTTAGTATGTTACGGACATAACTGAATTAATTTAGAATATTATTTCATTGCTTGAATTTCTTTAACGCTCAATTAACTAATTTTGATGAAAGACAACAGTATTTATAAATTAGAAACAATGTATAAACAGTACAAAACACTTTATTTTCTTCTCTTTTGTGTTCTTTTTTCTGGAGCATTGATGGCTCAGAAAGGCGCAAAAATCACAGGTAATTTACAGTCAAATGGTAATTTCTTCTTTAGAGATTCATTGATTGGGGCATTTAATACGCCTCAATACGATCATCAACTGTTTGGTGCAGATACTTGGCTCAATCTCAATTATAGCAACTGGGGATTTGATATTGGGATGCGTTTTGATATGTTCAATAACTCCAATATTTTGACGCCACTCGGTTCTTATACCGATGAAGGAATTGGCCGATGGTACGTCACCAAGAAGATTCAAAAATTAGAAATAACGGGTGGTTATATCTATGATCAAATTGGTAGTGGAATTATTTATCGAGCATATGAAGAGCGACCACTTTTGATTGATCAGGCGCTTAAAGGTGTTCGGTTAGCTTACAATTTAACGGATGATTGGAAGGCGAAAGTTTTTACGGGGCGTCAAAAACGTCAATTTGATCTACAAGAATCTGTTATAAAAGGAGCAAGTTTGGATGGATATCTGACAGTAGGCGATTCTTTGAAGCCAGTATCATTGGCACCTGGTTTTGGTGTTGTGAATCGGACTTTGAGTGATGGGCAAACACAGGAGTTAGTGAGTACATTGGGTAATTATTTTGCTGCCGATAGAATTGGTGCTAAGTATAACACCTTTGCTTTTTCTGCTTACAATACATTGACTTACGGGCCTTTTGCTTGGTATGTAGAAGGGGCTTACAAAACAGCAGAAGCGATATTTGACCCATTGGCGGAACGAACGAATGTTGGTGAAAATACTTTAGGAAAATTTGTTTTTGAACCTGGAAATATTTTATATACATCTGTAAGTTATGCTAAAAATAAATTTGCAATTACTGGAGATTTGAAACGAACTGAAAACTTCGTACTTCGTGCTAACCCGTTTTTAAGATTAGAAAAATTAAATGATGGACTAATTAATTTTTTGCCTCCTGTTACTCGAATTAATACTTATCGATTATTAGCTCGTTACAATGCGGCTACTCAAGAAATCGGTGAGTTTGCCTATCAAGTAGATGCACGATATAGAGCGAGTAAAAAACTTTCATTTAACGTCAATTACTCAGATGTGAAAGACTTGGATAATGAACAATTATACCGCGAAATTTTCACGGAAGTGACTTATAAGAAAAAAAGAAAATGGCAAATACTTGGAGGGGTGCAAATGCAAACTTATAATCAACAAAGATTTGAATCAAAACCTGGTGTGCCGAATGTAGAAACCATTACACCTTATTTTGAATACCTATACAAATTCAATCGAAAACAGTCCATCAGAATAGAAGGACAATACATGTTGGTTGGAGAAGACGGTAAAGGTGATAAACATGATTATGGTGATTGGGCATTTGTATTAGCAGAGTTTAGTATGGCCCCACATTGGACATTTACATTATCAGATATGTATAACGCTGCGCCTGGAAAAAATTCTCCAGTTGATGAGAATGGTAAAAAATTGGCATTAAACTACCCAAGAGTTGATGTTTTTTATACTCATAAAAACAACCGCTTTTCACTAAGTTATGTGAAGCAGGTCGAAGGAGTCGTTTGTTCTGGTGGTATCTGTCGTTTGGAGCCAGCTTTCAATGGAGTCCGTTTGACGGTTAATTCTAATTTTTAAAAATAATAACATATTTATTATGAAAAATATACTTTTTGCATTTGTAGTACTTGCTTTTATTTCCTCAGGTTGTAATGAAATTATGCCAACCATTCCAGAGCCCGGTTCTATCACCAGCGATCGCGTTATTTTGGTAGAAGAGTTCACGGGGGTTGGTTGTCAAAACTGTCCAGGAGGGAGTGCAGAGTTAGAAAATTTATTATCAATTTATCCAGATAATTTGATTGCTGTTACTATTCATGCTGGTTTTTTCGCTTCTGAAGTACAATGGCATCCTGATCAAAAATTTGATTTTCGTACTGCGGTAGGAAATAGTTTGGTTGATGACTATTTTGGAGGTGCACCATTTGCCTATCCAAGTGCAACGGTCAATAGAGAAAAGACACAGACAGGCAGTTTTTTTATTCCTTTAACACAATGGCCAGCGAGCATTTCAGCTGAGTTAGAAGAGGGAAGTAATGTTGATTTAAAAATGGAACGAACCTATGATGCGACGACAAGAACATTAGAAGTTGAGGTTGATATTTTGGCAAAACTACCAGAAGATGCTCGAATTTCTGTTATCATAACAGAGAGTGGTATCATCGATTATCAAAAAGATTTAAATGCTCCAGGTGATGGTTGGATTGAAAATTACGTGCACAAGCATATCCTGAGAGATATGATAACACCGTTTGATGGCGAAGTGATTTCTCCAACTGGAATAGATTTAACACAGAGTGTTAAAAAGTCATTTTCAACTGTTTTGTCCAGTGAATTTGTAGCTGAAAATTGTGAAGTGATTGTCTTCGTACATCGAAATACTTCTGATTCAAAAGAGGTTTTACAAGCAATTGAAATGCATGTGGTGGAGTAAGTTATTCAATTAAAATCTTTGTTATGAAAAATATATTTATTGGTGTGTTTTTTATTTTGATTATTTCTTCAGGTTGTATGGAGGTTATGCCAACGGTACTACCTGTAGGAACAATCACTAGTGATCGGGTAGTTTTATTAGAAGAATTCACAGGAGTTGGTTGCTCAGGTTGCCCCGCTGGAAGTGCAGAGATAGAAAATTTATTATCAATTTATCCTGATAACCTAATTGCAGTTTCTATTCATGCAGGCCACTTTGCATCAGAAAGTCAATGGAACGCTAATCAAAGATACGATCTACGTTCACCTGATGGCGAACGATTAGCAGAAGAATATTTTGGAGGCGTACCACCAGCTTTTCCAAGTGCAACGATTAATAGAGAATTATCAGAAACAAACAGATTGTATGTTCTTTCGGAACGGTGGTCTTCTAGTATTGCAAAGGAGCTAGCAGAAGGAAGTTCAGTTGATTTGAAAATAAGCCGTTTCTATGATAAGGAATCAAGAAAATTAGAAATTGATCTCACTGTGTTAGCGCTTTCGGCTTTGCCAGCGGATGTCAGAGTTTCTGTAATTATTACGGAGAGTGGTATCGTTGATTATCAAGTTGACAATAATGCTCCAGGGGATGGTTGGATTCCAGAATATGTTCATAAACACGTTTTGCGAGACATGATAACTCCATTTGATGGTAAGGTAATTTCTTCAAGCGGAATCGCATTGACGGAAAGTCTTACAAAGTCATTTTCAACCGTTTTACCAGATAATTTTGTTGCTGAAAATTGCGAAGTAATAGCATTCGTACATAAAAATACCTCTGAAACAAAAGAGGTTTTGCAAGCAATTAAAGTGCATGTGATAGAATAGTAAAAAACGTTATTGATCAAAAAAGGGGACGAATGTAAAATTCGTCCCCTTTTTTTGATCAGGTTTGAAAAACTAAAGGTTTTTCAAAAGCCTTTGCGCTTCTTCATTTTCTGGATCAAATGAAATTACTTTGAGTAAATCTGGCTTAGCAACTCGTGTGAGCGACAATTCAATATTGGACTTCGCTCTCATGAGATAAGCGTCTTTGAAATCTGCAGCAGCATTTACAGCATCATCAAAATACTCGATGGCTTCATCAAAAATTTCTTTTTTGAATTTGACCATACCCAAGGCAAAATGACCACGGCTTTCATTTATATCTTTTGTAATAGCCAAAGTCGCAAATTGTGTTGCGTTGACCAAATCATTATCTTCAACATAAGCAAGGGCCAAATGTGCAAAAATATCGCTACGTGGTTCCAGTTCGCTCGCTTGTGTGAAATAATCAATTGCTTCCTTGAAGTTGCCCTCTTTAGTAGCAACGATGCCACAATTATTTAGGACAATCGAATTTTCAGAAAAAGCATCCAATGATTTTTTATAAGCGGTTTTCGCTTCCGATAGATTATCTTTTTTCAAATGATAATCACCGAAAATCGCGTGTACACCAGCATGAAAACCTTGTTGATTTCTACATGAAACCAAATCTCCGTAACATAACTCTGATTGATTGTTTTCCAAATAAGCAATTGCTCTATTTAATCGAACTTCAAAAATTTCTTCTTTTTTAAGGACAGTTGTGAAGTCATTGATGGCATCTTGCCACCGCTCTTCTTTGAGTGCGATTGCGCCACGCCATTCTATTGCTTCGATATTATTGGGATTGATAGAAAGGAGATTATTAATATCCTTTTTTACAACGGTCATTTTATTGAGATGCTTGGCACAAATAGCATGGTTGAAAAGCGCATCTTCATGATTTGGATTCTGCTCCAATGCAATTTGATAATGAACGATGGCTTCATTCCAGTTCTCAGCCAATTGCAATTCTTGACCTGATTTGAAATATTTATCTGATTGGGAAAAAGCGAATAGTGGGATCAGAAGAAAGATTGGGAGTAGTTTCATTTTTAAAGTGTTCATGGTGAAAAATAACTTAATTCAAACTTTAACACAAATCTTAAAAAAATATATTATAAATAAAACTAATATGGAATAAAGTTTGCATATTTGTATATAGAACATAAAAAACGATTCTTCGGAGGCTTTCATTTCAATATTACGAAGAATAACAAATACTAAAGAGAAAGATAGGACTACACAAAGATTCATATGTCCTACCTTCCATAAATCAAATTCTAAAGAACAAAGGCTTTAAGTAGTTGCACAGCTTTATGCGGGTGCATAGTTTTAAAAAGTACTCGTTTACTTTTTATCAGAGGAACTGTGCTATACCCAACTTGAGTTGCGCCTTTAATTGATTTTTTTAATTCAATCCCAGAACATATGTCTTTAAAAACGCTTCTCACAGTGTTGGCGCTCGCCTGCACCTATGCATCATTTGCAAACACAGAAATGACCGCCCGTCAATCTTATATTGAAAAATATAAGCACTTGGCAATCGAACAGATGCACTTGACTGACATACCAGCAAGTATCATCTTAGCACAAGCAATTATCGAATCTGGAAATGGCGAAAGTGAATTAGCATTGTCTTCTAACAATCACTTTGGTATTAAATGTAAAGCTTATTGGGAAGGCAAAACTTTCTATTTTGAAGATGATGATTTTGATGACAACGGCGATTTGACAGAGTCTTGCTTTAGAGCTTATGATAATGTTGAAGAATCATTTAGAAATCACAGTGAGTTTTTGACTACTACGAAATGGTATGCAGAACTATTTGATTACGGAATCAATTACGAAAAATGGGCTCATGGGTTGAAAAAAATCGGATATGCGAGTAGTCCAACTTACGCTGAAAAATTGATAAACGTAATCGAATCAAACGAACTATATAAATTGGATGACGAGGAAGCTCCAGATCATATTGAAGAACTTCCACAAGTTATTACTGAACAAAATGATGAAATAGGTGATCCGCTAAAAGAGCCAATGAAGCCAGTCGTAAATTATCACCCTAAAAAATCGATTAAAAAAATCGTTACAACAAATCATACTCAAGATAAATTTAATAGCAGTCCTTATCCTTTGATTGCTCCAGTTACGAGAGAGGAAGTATTAGCGAAAGAACAAAATGAAGCAATTGAATGTAGTTCTTCATTTAAAGTTTTGACGCAACATCCTACTTTTAGGAGATTTGAAATGCGATAAGAAAATAATGATTTTATGGAAGAAGGTAGCACATTGATTTGTGCTACCTTTTTTTATACCTAATCTACCCTGTCACAGAACAAATTATCTTTAGAACAAATAATTTTATCTTTTATATGTAATTTTCACTACTCTACCCGATGATTTTTGGAATTTTAATTAATCGGATTAACGCGCGTTCAAAAATCCTGAGAATCGGGTCAAAAATTTTATTTTTAAAATATTTTCTAAACAAATTCAGTCCTCTTCTAAAAACACTAAATTGTGG
>CALHBQ010000286.1 GCA_937930815.1 uncultured Saprospiraceae bacterium
GCAATAATATTCTTAAAACTCAACTCAGGAAGGGTAGAGGTTTCATCTCCAAAACGGAAAGCAGTGATAGCTCCAACATCAATAATCGGAACAAACAAACTGAAACTTCCATTTTCACCAGACAATCCCCAGTTAAGGTTGATGCCGACAGGGGCATGCAATGCAAAAATGCCACTTTGGTCTGTAGTTTCTAAATACTCGATACCAGCAGTTGGCCCAACATAAGCGTTCAGAGCAACGGAAACAGGAGAGTGTTTCTTCATTTTGGAACTCCCAGGAGGCAGCGCAAACAACTCAAAAGCAAACTCAATCTGCTCTGATGATTGAGCATCAGCTACCGTTCCCATAAAGGTGGAGTATTTGATAAAACGTTCCTTTCCTTTTTGTCTTTTTTGGTAAATATTTCTTTCTACTTCAGTAAAAGACTTTATTTCAAAAGGTTCTAAAGTTGGAATGAAGGTTCCGACAATTTGATTGATATGCGCAACACTTTGCAAGAAATTCTCCTGATGAATATGGAAAAGCAAGTCATTTGAATTTTCAATAACATTAAGTAAATCATTGAAACGTTTTGAAGAACTTCCACTCACGTATTGTTCATGAAAAGTTTGCCCAACTTTCAATAAATTCAAAGTCGATTTGGTGTATTGGTGGTACATCGGGTATTCAATCGTCTCTTGATCTCGAAGTACATTAAAAAATCGATTTGTTTCTTTCCCGTGTTCTAAAAAGTCAAAAACGATATTTTTAAATTGTTGTGTTTTTTCTCGGCCAGTTTCAGTCGCCACGTCACTCAATATACTATTGAATGTGGTTTCTGAGAACTTGATATTTTTGCTTTTTTCATATAAAATTCCAAGGTATAAATAGAGGGTTAGGTCATCCATTTTTGCTTTGAAATCGGTAGGGAAATCCCAACCATTCGAAAGTATTGATTGTGATAAAAGGTCTATTACCTGAAAAGAAGAAAAGACATTTTGAAATTCTTTAGGAGAATTTTCAACACTACCCAAATGATGGATAATCTCTCGCGGAGAGTTTTCATTCATAATCATAGGAGGAATCTCGAAAGCTTCTTTGATTACAAATCGCTCAACATCATCTTTTATCAATTCAGTAGCATTTGCCCAGTCAGATAGGTTTTGAGGGATAAGATGGAAATCATTTATAAAACTTTCCCTGAGGGTTCCGATAAATGCTTGGTAATGATAAACTTCATCTTCAAATACATTGAGCAGCGTCACAGTCGATGGAAACATCACATTTAAATCAGGCTGCTCATTCAACGCTTGTTTAAACCGATTAAAGAATGTTAAAGACAATTCTTGTTTGGTGCGTTTGACCAACCACTTGCTCAATCCATCTACAAAACGAGTTGTAAAACTTCCATAACTGGCAGAATTCTGTTGGATAGATTGTTGTCCATCGCTGCTTATAAAATTTACAGAAGGATCTGGATTTAACTCCTTTTTCTGAGCCACTTTTAGACTTGAATAAGAAGCAGGCAATAGGATTTTAATTCCATCATCTTCTTCACTACTCATAAATGGATTTTCAAATAATTTATCTGAAATTACCTGCGCTAATCTGTCTTCATCAATGTCATCTTTCAAGCCTAAAACCCTTTTTAAAACTGGGACATAACGAAGCATGTCATCTGGATTCTCAGAAAAATAACCTTCTGTTAAGGCATTTTCTTCGGCTTCGGTAATATATTGCCGGAGCGTAATTGCGTCTTGTAAAATTGATTGAGCAAAACCGTTTAAGCTCAATAAACAGGCAAATAATAGGATCGTGTATTTATGAATTCTCATTGTCTTTTATTACTTGGTTTTGAAAAATTGGAAAGGCGCTTTGTTTCCTTTTAAGGTGCTTTTTGAAAAATCGGCAAAGTGTTTTTGAAGTTCAGTAATGACATCTTCTTTGGATGCTCTTTTGAAACTTGAATCTTCTGCTCTTTTGTGAGAAAGGTACATCGCAATTACTGCCGACAAACCGGCAGATGCATGACTACTTCTCGCTAAAAAAGTCTTTCCAGTTGATAAGCTACTATCACTAAATGAAGTAACCTTTACTTCTGGAAAAAACGCAGAAATCGAATCATCAAATTTGAAATTCGAATCCATTGCTTTCAACATCAGTTTTTGTGGAACGCCAGTTATGATGGCATTCGGCTGATTGGTTGGAAAGACAATTTTATTAAAACGAGCAGGCAATTCTGAATTTTTTAAAGCAGAAACAAATAGGATGTTTTTCGCTTTTAATTTTAGAAATGCTTCTTTAATATTGGGAAGAACCGTTCTATTATCTTTTCGAGGAAAGGCGCTATTCGAAACAATATCCACATCTAAATGAAGGCATAACTCTATGGCTTTCAGGTAGTTAGTTGCCAAAGTCTTTTTATCGAAGTCGATTATTTTTATGATGTAAACCTCTGCATCAGGAACGAGTCCTTTTACACCTGTATCATCATCGGAGTTGGCAGCCATGATGCTCAGCAACTGAGTGCCATGCAAATCAGAACCAGGTGCAGTGTCGGGCACTGGGTCATCTCCAGCGGCAGTGGACACATCAAAATCAGGTAAGGTCACATCGAATTTTTGACCAGAAACATCCAAATGCTGAAGCGCAGGATGGTTGAGATTCGCACCTGTATCGAGCAGGGCGATTTTTACATTTTTGCCTCCTGTTTGTTTCCATTCATCAGGAACGCCAATAAGATTTTCGCAGAAATCGAATTTGGGCATAGGGTTTATTATTTAATGATGTAGTTAATCTTTGACTAAAGGTAGGAAATGAATTTAGAATTGGGAAAATGTAAACCTATTAATATTAATTAATTTTACTTTAGCGGAAAAATCTCATCAAAATAATTTTGAATAAAATTTTTAATAAGACATTAATAATAAGGTGGATTTGACCCTTGATTTCATAATATTGAGCCAATATTCTAATCAAATTTGTAATAATGTCAATTCCAAACAAAGACGAAAAATTCCCACTACCACATTACGACCGACTTTGCTTTCTCAAAAACATCGTAAAAAATCCGAACATCATCGTTGGCGACTATACCTACTACGATGACTTTGAGAATGTCGAAAATTTCGAAAAGAATGTAAAATACCTCTTCGATTTTATTGGTGATAAACTGGTTATTGGCAAATTTTGCATGATTGCTTCGGACGTAACTTTCATCATGAATGGAGCGAATCATTTGAGTGAGGCAGTGACGGCCTATCCTTTTGCGATATTTGGGGAAGACTGGTCAAATGCAATGGAAGGCAAAAAATATCCAGTAAAAAAAGATACCAATATCGGAAACGATGTTTGGATTGGCTACGGAGCGACCATCATGCCAGGCGTGACAATTGGCGATGGTGCAATCATTGCGACGAAGTCAGTTGTCACTAAAAATGTAGAACCTTACACTATCGTTGGAGGAAATCCATCAAAGGAAATTCGTAAAAGATTTTCAAAAGAAAATATTGAACTTTTGCTCAATTTGAAATGGTGGGATTGGCCAATTGAAAAAATAACGAAACATGTTCAAGATTTGACTGGTGATGATTTTGAGAAGTTAGCAGAACTGTAACATTAATAAATTTCTATATCTCGGATACCTTTCTATTTTTGCAACTTAATCTTTTGATATGCAATTATTAGACGGCAAACAATTAAGTAATACCATCAAGGAAGAATTGGCGGTCCAAGTTTCACAAATGTCGGAACAGGGAGAAAAGGTGCCTCATCTGGCGGCAGTTTTGATTGGAGACAATCCAGCAAGTGAAAGTTATGTTCG
>CALHBQ010000287.1 GCA_937930815.1 uncultured Saprospiraceae bacterium
CTTTCAGGACTGGCATCACTCGTCCAAGTTAAATCGACTTGGTGCAAGTTCCGTTTTGCTTCAAAGGCAATGACCCTTCTTAAGGAGTTTAACCTGATTTTTTCGAACACTTGACAAAGCTTATTATTCCATCCATTCCAAACTTGAATTTGTAGATAGTAGATTCCATTTCCCGGAAGGTTGACGATTTCTGTTTCATTACAATCACCATTATCATAATGGCAATTGAAGAGTTCAGATAAATTTTCGTCATAAACCGAAATATTACTATGCGTCCCAATGATGTTTCTGATGGTTAGTTCATTATCGTTAATTGACCAAATTACGGGACATCCGTTTTGTGGAATGGGTGTTCCCTCACATTTACAATTAGCAGTTAAAACATCGTTTACGGTAAGCGGATTTCCATCATCGCAAGCACTGCCTGCGCTTCCGATATTTGTATTATTGTCATCACAATCTTCATCGATACAAATGTTGTCGTTGTCAGCATCGGTACAACTGTTGCCGTTTTGCAAATCAATCGTTTCAACAGCTTCGCAGATTGGTTTCCAGTCATCATCCATCAAAAGTATGAGGAGAATTAACTTTCCCGAATTGGTATTTGGCAAGTCAATGGTGTTTCCACAATCCATACATTCTTCGAGAAAGTTCCAATTACCATCAAAGACTTTTATATTTAGATGTGGAGCATTTATGCCATTGCCATCGAGTATCAATTGGTTATTTAAAAAAGTATAATTGAGGTCACAAGTTAGTGTGCCAGTAGAATTTTCATCTTCACAGTCGGCTGTCAAGGTGCCATCTGAAGCGACTTTGATTAACTTGCCTCCGTCATTATCCAATCTTGTTACTAAAAACATATAGCCGGTAGACACTTCCCCTACTGGATGCATAGTTCTAAATCTTGAGGTATCCTCAATTCGATGTTCCCAGATTAAATCAAATTCAGGAGTCATTAAGCCAATTTCAAATCCTTCAAATGGATCATTCGCCCATTCAAAAAATCGCTGCCCCAATAATATATTACCATCTTTATCAAAACTAAATCCAGAGAAAAAATCATCTCCATCTGGACTATTGGCAGATAAAATGTGCAATGGGTTTTCAACTCTTGTTGCTCCAGTTTCGGTATCCACACGGAGGATTTCATCAATATGGTTTGAACCAATTCGCCCCCATAGATAATCACCATTTGTACTTAAACGTATTTCCTGCAACCAACTTCCTGTCGAACCAGCTACTGCCCCCGCAGAAAAAGCTATATTTCCATCTGGATCAATTTTAAAAAGATGATCGAAACCAATGATTGAATTGGTCCAAAGATATACTGATCCATCCTCTCCAAATATAATTTCAGAAACGCCGTGGTGACTAAAAACGCTTTCATAAAAACTTTGGGTTAAGACATTACCCATTTGGTCTGTCGTAATTGCAAAGAACTCATATCCACGTCCGTTCGTACCTACCAAATATTCGTATGTTCCAATTAGCAAAAAGCCATCCTTAAAAGGAATGACCTTTACAAAATCATCTAACATATTGTCTAGCACATGATTTCCATTTAGCAAGACAGGTTTATTAAAAACAGTATCCCCATCTGTTGTCACAAATTCAAAATGAAATTCTGGACTCCTAAGGCGATAGGTGATGTTATAATTTGGGTTTTGTGGTTTGGATATATTGATCGTGTCGAAACCAAGGGTATTGCCAAAGATATCTGTAGATAATACTCCCGTGTGAAAATCTGGATCATTATAAGCGCTATTTAGCGGCACCCGAATATTGTAGCCATCTGAATGTTCTACGAGGGTCGGCGACGCATCCACATAAAATTCATATGGAAATGACTTTACAAAAGAACAGGCAATATCTCCAACCTGACCTGCTATTTCAATAGGGTGTAACAGTTGGTTATTTAATTCATTGGATTCGACAATTGCTTGAATTTTATCTACTTGAAAAATTAGATAAAATTTTCCTCCTCTCATATCTGGAATGGTCAACTCAGATACCAAAGTAGTGGTGCCAACTGATCTCATTTGAACAAATTCATCCAACAAAATATCTTTTGCAGACCATTGGCTATCATCAGAAAGATAGATGGAAATATTGATTGGTCCAGTGACATCAACGGTTCCTGCATTCACTAAATCAATGGAATAGGAAGTCGGTGTTCCCGATGTGATAGGCGAAATAATTTGAACATTTTCTAATTTCAGATCAGGGAAATTAGCAAAAGCAAACTGAGAGAAAAGAGAAAGTAAAAAGACGAGACAAAATTGAATTGGCCTCCAACTTTTGGTAGGCTGAGGAAAAGAAATTTTCATGGTTGTTTATTCGTTTTGAATGAGGGGGATCTACTTTGTAAAGGTATAAAATAATATATTTTTCAGAAATATTTTGTTTAACTGATTGGTAGTCAGTCGCTTATCGTTATTGAGGTTCCTTATCAAACAATCCCCCCAACCTCCGAATAAAAATCATGACGCTTCAAAAAGTCTTCATCATTGAGCATATCATAAAGCAAATCATGATAGACTGGAAAGTCTGGCAAATTGTTGTGATGTGCCCCTTCGATAGGAAATAAGGTCACTCGGTCTGGCGCAATCGCTTTTAGTTTTACGCTATAGCTGAATGGAAACAATCGATCCTTTGTACCATGCATGATGAAAATCGGACAGTCCACCGTTTTAATAAAATGGTCGGTTCTGATATGATATTTGAGTAACCATTTTAGCGGAAGCAAAAAACCACCATAGCGATAAGTGTTGTGATAGAAACTAAGATAAGGCGAATCCAAAATCAACATTTTGGGATTGTTCCATGAAGCAATTCGAGTGGCAATGCCGCTACCAAGTGAACGACCATAAATCAAAATGTCCTTTTCGTCATATCGATCTTCGAGCCATTTGTACACGTGTTGGGCGTCGTTGAATAGTTTGGTTTCGTTGACTTTTCCTTTGCTTTTGCCAAAACCTCGATAGTCTACCATGAAAAAATCATAACCTTTGCCAATAAAGTCTTTGGCGAATTTGGCCCATCCTTTTACACTTTTGCTATTGCCTTTAAAGTAGAAAATGACGCCGCGTGAGTTGGGAACTTTAAAATAGAGTCCATTGACATAACCGCCATCTTCCATGTCAAAATGAACTTCTTCGAAAGGAAAAGGGTATTTGTATTGAAAATTGGTCGGTAAAATCTCTGGTCGAAAAAAGAAATAGTCTTGACAAAAGTAAAAGATGACCACCACTGCCAAATAGATTCCTCCAATTATCAAAAGCCATTGTTGCCATTCTGCCATATCTTTTTGGTTGTTTCAAAGGTTAAATTAGTTACTTTTGCATTAAAATAATAATCACAACTATTTATTAGAGAAAACTGGTATTTTAATGCTTTCCAAATTATATCTACAATCAGATTTTGGGATTTTTGAAATCACAGGTAGTCACTTGGGAGTTCGTTCTGTTCGGATGGTCGAGAAGCAAGACTTTGATGATGCAAAAGTGGCAGGTTGCGTCAAAGAATGTGCGATTCAGTTAGAGCAATATTTCAGAAAGAAACGAGAGACATTTAAACTCAAATTTGACTATTCGGGCAAACCAGAATATCATAAAAAAGTATGGAAAGAACTGGTAAAAGTGCCATACGGACGCACCTGTAGTTACCTCGATATTGCTGAAAAGTTAGGTGATAAAAACGCCGTTCGTGCGGTAGGACAAGCAAATCGAAACAATCCAATCGCCATCATAGTGCCCTGTCATCGAGTTGTTGCCAAAAATGGAGACCTACAAGGTTACTTTTATGGCGTCGATATGAAACAAAAACTCCTCGAACACGAAAACCCTTTACAATTCGGAAGACAAATCTCTCTTTTTAAATAATCTCAAATTCTCATTCTCTCATTCTCTCAATTCTCTCATTCTCTCTCAAACTCTAAAAAAAATGGTATATCAAAGTCGAAAAAAGTATAAAAGCAGTCGTGAAAGGTTGGCAACTTCTCTGAAGCGGTGGAAGCTGATTTTTATATTTGGCTCAATTGCCTTGGCGGGGTATCTGTTTTTTAATCG
>CALHBQ010000288.1 GCA_937930815.1 uncultured Saprospiraceae bacterium
TAATGTTTCCATTCCTTTGACACCAAATTTCGGAAGTACCCCCACCGTTTCAAAACAGTTGAAATAAAAACACCGTCTGATGAAAGACATACCTATAAATGGGGAGTTTGAAGGTCAGGTAGCTGACTATTTTTCATCCAAAAAAGAAGCCAAACCCGTTCTTAAAAAAGCGAGCGCTTTAGATATTTGGTTTTCAACCGTTTTTTCGGAAATACCCATTTCGACTGCAATCTGTTTATAGGTAAGATTTTCGAAACGGCTCAAGACGAAGGTATGACGACAACGTTCGGGCAATAAGTCAATTAATTGAGTTACTCTTTTTTTCAATGCTTGGCCTGCAATTTCTTTTTCGACACCCGGGGTCATATCAGGCACTTCGGGCATTTCATCACCACCAGCAAACTTCACTTTATTGTCTCGGATGTAATTCAAAGCTTTATTTCGAGCAGCTGTGGCGAGGTAAGATTTGAGAGAAGAGTTTATTTTAATGGTCTCTCTATTTTTCCATACACTCAAGAATACTTCCTGCGAGATATCCTCAGCGAGCGCTGAGTCATTTAATACCCTGTAGACAATTGAACTGACCAATCCAAAGTAGGTGCGAAACATCAATTCCATTCCTTTATCTGGGTCTTTTGCAAAAAGTTCCAGAATCTCCTCCGACTTGTTAGGCTGATTAGTCAAGTGTTTTTTTTGCTGTAAATGAAAATAAAGAGTGGCCAAAACTACCCTTTTCAATGAAAACCATTGTAAGATTTCTTGAGATTTTCCTTTTGATAAATATATCCAAGAATACTAAAATTTGGCTCAAATGTAAGTTCCTTTATAAACTATCAAAAAAATGAAGTCAAAAAAGAGTCAATCAATTTTTTAATAAAATGAAATTCTTAGATACCTTAACGGCTTCGTAACCACAAATCGGTCTAACGAAAACCAATTTTCAAACTTAAAACTCAGATATGAATCAGAGGAAACTCTTATCACTTTTATTCGCATTTTGCTTACCAATACTAAGTTTTGCGCAAGCAAAAGGAATTGATGAACGTATTAATGACGCTTTTGAACCTATTTCAAATTTCTTCGGAAGTTTGATATTCTTCCAAATTACGGATGGTGTTCCATTCGTTTTAGTCCTCTTGGTGCTGAGTGCCGCTTTTTTTACTTTCTATTTTAAGTTTGTAAATATCACCAAATTCGGAACGGCCATCAATGTTGTTAGAGGTAAATATGATGATATTGACAAATCAAGCGTTCCATCTGGTGCAAACGTAAATGTAGTCGGTGGTGATATTGTTGATACCATTGGGGATGAATCAAAGGAAGGTGAAGTTTCTCACTTTCAAGCTTTAGCGACTGCAGTTTCTGGAACGGTTGGAAATGGAAATATCGCTGGTGTAGCTTTAGCCATTGCCTTGGGTGGCCCTGGTGCTACCTTCTGGATGATTCTTTGTGGACTTTTAGGGATGTCTACCAAATTCGTTGAGTGTACACTTGGTGTTCAATATAGGGATGTTGATGAAAACGGAGTCGTTTATGGCGGACCGATGTACTATTTATCAAAAGGTTTGAAAGAACGAGGAATGGAAAGTGTCGGTAAAGTATTAGCCGTTCTTTTCGCAATATTTTGTATTGGAGGTTCTTTTGGTGGTGGAAATGCCGCTCAATCCAATCAAGCGACGATTGTTTTGAAAGACTTATTAGGGCTTGAAAGTACTGGTGCGGGAACCTTAATTGGAGTTGTTTTGGCTTTTCTTGTTGGAATTATCATCATTGGTGGTATCAAGAGAATTGCTGCGGTAACAGAAAAAGTGGTTCCATTGATGGCAGGTCTTTATATGATTGCTTGTTTGTACATCATTTTAAGTAATATCACTTTGGTTGATGATGCATTTGGACAAATTTTCTCTGAAGCATTTAGTCCACGAGCGGGAGTTGGAGCCATGATTGGAGTTTTGTTGATTGGTTTTAAACGGGCAGCTTTCTCCAATGAGGCAGGTGCAGGTTCGGCATCCATTGCCCACTCAGCAGTAAAAACTAAATATTCAGCATCTGAAGGTTTGGTGGCATTGTTGGAGCCATTTATCGATACGGTTGTGATTTGTACGATGACGGCTTTAGTTATCATTATTTTCAACAACGGTGGTGCTTTTGAATATGGTGGAGCAGATGGAGTTGTAATGATCGATGGTGTTGCTTACGAAGGCGCTGGAATTACTTCCAAAGCTTTTGCGGCATATATTCCTTACTCAAATGTTTTCTTGACGATTGCGGTGGTTTTATTTGCTGTTTCAACGATGATTTCATGGTCTTACTATGGACTTCAATCATGGAAATATTTGTTTGGAAGAGGACCAACTGCTGACTTAGTTTATAAAATCATTTTCTGTTTGTTCATCGTAATTGGTGCAGCTGCAAATATGAAATCAATTTGGGATTTCTCTGATGCCATGATTTTTGCAATGGTCTTCCCAAATATGATTGGATTGTTCTTATTGTTCCCTGTTGTTAGAGAACAATTGGATAGATATTTAACTGCTATAAAAAATAGTAAAGCGTAAAATATTGTATTGGATTCGTAGAGGGGATTCATGAATCCCCTTTACAAATCATTCAAATTTCAATTATAAAAACCTGCTTCGATTTTAATGTCGGAGCAGGTTTTCTATTTTTGGCAAAAATTTATTCATTCAATCATTTATTCATTTTATTATTTCCTAATGAAAATAATCTGCATCGGTCGTAACTACGCAAAACACGCCAAAGAATTAAACAACCCAGTTCCCAAAACGGCACCAGTGGTTTTCATGAAACCGCCCACTGCCCTATTGGTTGGCGATAAGCCTTTTTACTATCCGGATTATACAAAGGACTTACATTACGAATGTGAGGTCGTTTTGAAAATTTGTAAAAATGGGAAGTCCATTCGTCCAGAATTTGCAATGGATTATGTTGAAAATGTGAGTTTGGGAATTGATTTTACAGCACGTGATTTACAATCGCAGTTGAAAGCAAAAGGTCATCCATGGGAAATTGCAAAAGGGTTTGACAACTCGGCTGTGATGGGAACTTTGGTTCCAAAAGATAAAGTTGATAAAGATGCGATTGAATTTCAACTTTTAAAAAATGGAGCAATCGTCCAGCATGGAAACTCAAAAGACATGATTTTCAGTTTGGTTGAAATCATTTGTTATGTTTCCAAATTTTTCAAATTGAACATTGGCGATTTGATTTATACCGGAACTCCAGAAGGCGTTGGATCAGTTGCGATTGGTGATAAATTGGAAGGGATTCTCTTTACGAAAGATGCGAAACAGAAGGTTTTTGAAACGGAGATAAAGTGACCCTTATAATATAAATAGGACACGGATTTAACGGATTCTGTAGGATTATAACGGATAAAATCAAAACGGGCAAATCCGTTCAAATCAATTAAAATCCGTTAAATCCGTGTCCCATCAAACAAAAAAAAGACCATCAACATTGCTGCTGACGGCCAAGGAAAAATATATTTGGTTTAAGCTGTTTTCTATTGATTGATAACGACGTAACCAGTCATGGTTTTACCACCATCATAATTGATAAGATAGAAGTAAACACCAGTCGGTAAAGCAACACCATTGAATTCACCTTCCCAGTCATTGTTGTATTGTTTTTTGTTGTAAACAACATTACCCCAACGATTGAAGACAGTTAACTCATTTTCGTATTTATCTATTCCAATTACTTGGAATTGATCATTGATACCATCTCTGTTTGGTGAGAAACCAGAAACTGGTTTGATCCCCTCACATTCAATAATCAATTTTACACTTGAGATATCACAACCATCATCATTGCAGATTTCATAGGTAAACTCATCTTCACAATGAATACCATTTGGCTCATAGGTGATAGTATTGTCTTCATTTTTTGTAGCAATTCCATTCGAAGGATTGTGAATGATTGACAGACTGTTTAATTCGCCATCAAAAATATCATTCAAACAAACGTCAAAAGTCATTGGGTCAGAACCTACCATTTCGTAGATATCCGCAACCGCAGTTGGCCCTTCTGTAGGAGTAGATCTTTTCACTTCAATAATCAAAATTGATTTTGTACAATTGCCATTAGCATCACATGCTTCAAAGTAAAGCTCTTGCGTTCCTTGACGTTTTCCTTCTAAAGAAATACAATGGTCAGTGCTTTCAACTTGAGAAGTTGTTAAAACTTCACAACCACTGATGCAATCCATTTTAGTAGAAGCAACATCACCTTCAAAACCTTCGGTAGAAAGACAGAAGTCTTTAGTCTCTCCTATTTTCAAACTTACAATCGTGGTATCAGGGAAAAATCCGCAATCTTCATTTATTGTAAAATATTGCTTGTCATTACAATCAGGATCTCCGATGTGTTGTAAAATCACAAGATAGGTTCCTTGAGGTAAATCATTTCTTGAGTTTAAATCCGCTCCTTGAGTACCTCTATTTGGAATCCAAATACGGTCATATTGAGCAGCATCTCCAGAAATATTGATTGTGACCGTTCCTCCGATTGGACCACATGAAGGCGTTACAGTCGCACCAGTAATTTCTGCTCCAGTGCAGTTTAATGGTACTCTTACAAATCCGGCATCTTGAGTCAAGTTATCTCCATCAGCAGGGTCGAAAGTAAAAGTTCCACCTTTACCTGTCGTTGGATCAGCACTTGAATCATTTGCACCGTTGCCTGCATTTTGAGCAGTTCCAACAAAACCTGTTGGCCCTACAAACTGAATACAGTAGGTCCCCGCTGGCACATCTGGAAAGAAATAATTTCCATTACCATCGGTCATGGTTGTGCTAATAATATTTCCATTACCATCCACTAAATTTACTGTTACGCCAGGGATACCAGGTTCGCCCGGATCTTGGACGCCGTTTCCATCAAGGTCTTCCCAAACAAAATCTCCAACTCCAGCTGGTACAGGTATTCTTACAAAACCTGCATCAAAAGTAAAGTCATCTCCATTCTCTGGATCGAACACGAAGTTTCCTGTTTTTCCAGTTGAGGAATTAGCATCTGAATCGTTCGCGCCGTTTCCAGTATTTTGTAACGTTCCATTGAAACCAGTTGGCGTTCCAAACTGAATACAGTAGGTACCCGCTCCGATTCCAGGGAAGAAATAATTTCCACTTGCATTAGTCATCGTTGTTGCAATGACATTTCCATTTCCGTCCAATAACTGAACCGTTACACCAGAAATTGGTGGCTCGTTTGAATCTTGAATTCCATCGCCATTCAAATCTTCCCACACATAATCTCCTAATCCAGCAGTTGCAGGAATTTTCACAAATCCAGCATCAAAATTTAAATCATCTCCATCTAATGGATCAAAAACGAAGTTTGCAGTTTTTCCAGTTCCAGCATTTGCATCTGAATCATTGGTTCCGTTTCCTGTATTTTGTAGTGTTCCGTTAAAACCTGTTGGCGTTCCAAACTGGATACAATAAGTTCCAGCCATTACTCCAGGAAAAGAATAATTTCCGTTGCCATCAGTCATAGTTGTTAAAACAACATTTCCATTACCATCTAATAAGGTTACAGTTACACCTGAAATTGGCGGTTCATTTGAATCTTGAATTCCATCACCATTCAAATCTTCCCACACATAATCTCCTAATCCAGCAACTGGCGGAGCGATAAATCCTTCTGGTGTAAATCCAGCATCGAAGCTATGATCCACATATCCAGAGCCACCTGTCGTTAGCATAATGAAAGGCATTCCTGTAAAAGAGCCATTACCCATTCCAGCGGAAGCTGAAATAATATCACTATCATTTTTGTCTGGATTTGAACCAGTACCTTCATCGTCAGCTGTGATGAAATATGCATTATTTATTTGACCAGAAACAGTATTGAATTCTCCATCTGTTCCAAATACAACAAAATATTTTGTGTTTTCTTCGATGTCTCCATCATTGAAATAATATTCACCATTGGCATTCGTAACGATTGTTGAAATCAAAGAACCATTTTCATCAAAAAGAGAAACTTCGATTCCCATCAAAACATCCTCACATCCATCTTGGATACCATCATCATTGGCATCCACCCAAGCCATACCTCCGATTTGAATAGGAGCTAAAGCGTAATCAGTCATCAAGTCACCCAATCCATTCGCTTTCGCGAAAGTTGAATTATTACTTCCACTTGTTCTATAAAGTCTATAACCTTCTTGGTCGCGGATTTCAGCTTCAGCATTACTCAACCAGTTGATACCACCTGTATTAAATGCGATACTGTACGGATCAAGTGCAGTTGTAGCGATGTCTCCGGTTCCTCGATTGAAAGCAATTGCTCCCTGAGAAGTTTCTGCGTGAGGTGCTGGAGTTAGATTATTCAAACCACCTTCGAATACATCGTTGAAGTAGAATTCTCCACCACCTGGTCCTTGACCATTTCCAGCTCCACCAGTAGACACTGGCCCAGCAGTTCCATTATTTTCTAAAGTATAAGTTCCATCATCTTCCAAGTACAGACGAAGTAAATCTCCACCAGAAACCGTACTGACTAAATCAGTACCTGTTGGCTTATAATTTTCGTAACCTAATTGGTGACCGATTCTATCCATCAAACCAACAATCAAAGAACCATCTACGTCAAATTCAAAATCTGAAAATACTGGTTGAGGGTAAACAATTGTTGACCCATTATCACAAGCTGCAGGAACCATGTCCGTCCAAGGATACCATCCAGGGAAATCTTCACAACTACTGTGCAACGTTGTATATCCTTTTGTATAGTTTAAACTAAAAGTTGTAATTGCATTAAAAGTCGTCCCATCCAATCTGTGGATTGAAGCCGTTAAATCTGCACTATTTTGAGAAATGCTCGCATCACAAACGCTACCCACATAAACTTCACCTCTAAAGAATCTAACTGCAAATGGTCGATATTCACCACCTGTACAACTTGAAGTTGGTAGGTTGTAAGTCGTTACATCTGAACTAGTAGGAGGCGTTGGCAAACCAGTAATATCGATTTTATGAAGTTTTCTTTCGAATAGATTAACCACGTATAGATTTTCACCTAAGTAATCTACTTCCATAGCTCCGATTCCATTTTTTGCTACCATTGGGTAAGCATCTGGATCATTGGATGGAAGATTCACACTTGGTTGCAATCCTCTCGCTGAATTTGATGCAATCGTTCCAACATTAATACCCATATCAGCCAAATCAAAGCTGAAAAGTGGTGTTGGCGTTCCGCTAATATCCAAAACATAGATTCCACCGATTCCTTCTGGGCCCATTCCAACATGTCTTTTGATAAAGGCTGAAGTGAATAGGTAATCATCAAATCTATCTTGTGCGATTCCATAAATAGAACCATATTGAGCAGCAGTTCCAATTTTGTTTGGAGGCGTAGAAGAACCACGACTATCCCATGTGAATGAAACTAAAACATCTTCATCAGCACCATTTGCACCTGCAGCCAATGGATCTCCATTGATAAAACAGGTAGAATATAAAATAGGATTCTCATCCGTATAATCTTCTGCACCTGCGAAAGCGGTATTCACACCACAAGTTGGAGCAGTTACAAATTGAACATCAGAACCAAAGTCTCCTCCAATAAAACCTGGAGAAAGTACTGGATCTGCTTCAAATTCCACTTTATAACTTGTCCCATCTGCCAATCCATCAAAGAAATAGTGGCCATCATAATCGGTCAAAGTGGTACCGACTAAAGTACTATTACCATCAGGATCACAGCTATATAAAGAAACGGTAACTCCTCTGACCCCACCGATTTCATCGTCTTGGCCGTTAAAGTTATAATCTCCAATCACTCTACCACCAACAACACCGCTCCCACCCGGACAGGGCATGAGCATCGCTTGATAAGCGGCAGATTCGAAAATCTTATCTTTTAAATGATTTGTTTTTTTGCTAAAATAATTAGCATCACCAGCAAAGGAAGTGCTGGCAAAAGAAGGAATTGTGAGGCAGATAAATAAAGCAGCGGCAAATAATTGACCTGCTTTCCTTTTACACAAAGAAAAATCTGTACCTCTAAGGAAAGGTAATTGTTCTCTCATTTCAGTTCGATTTAAACTACTCGAGAGGGGGGCAATAATGTCTCAAAATGTTAAAAAAAAAGTTTAGAGCATCTTCATTCAACATGAAAATACGCTCAAAAGGGGGGAATAGTAAAAAGTGGTATTTCGTTTAGTCGTTTTTACAAATATATAGCAATAACATTAGTTACGCTTGAAAATCGTTCTTTTATACTGTTTTTTTAGATATTAAATACAAACCTAAAAAGGTAATGAATCCATTCATCGCTAATATTAAAAAGCCGAATTTAAATCCATTTAAGTACTCAACTGAGTTGGCGTCAATTATCCAAGACAAAAATGGTGCTGCAATGCAAATCAAAGGAACCCATTTATCTTTTACTTTCAGGTTGTTGGTTACGATTGAGAATGTAAACAGCCCTAACAATGGACCGTATGTGTAACTCGAAATTTTGAAAAGTGTGTTTATGACCGAAGAATCATTGATGGTATAAAACGTTAATACAAGACCAAATACCAAGCCAGTTATACCCAGATGTACTAGGTTCCTTGTCTTTTTGGAGGCATTGTCTTCCTTTTCCTTTTTTTCAAAGTCTAAAAAGTCGATACAAAAAGAAGTCGTCAAAGCAGTCAAAGCTGAATCGGCACTGGAATAAGCCGCAGCAATCAATCCAATAAAAAAGATGATACCTGCCATGGTCGGCAAATGTTCGAGCGCAATGGTTGGGTATAAAAGATCATACGCAGGTTTGAGTTCTCCTCCAACCAAACGAGTTGGTATTTCAATTCCATTTTGATTGACAAAAATCCAAAGCAAAGCACCCAATCCTAAAAAAAGCAGATTCGCAAAAACTAAAACTATTGAAAAGGTGAACATGTTCTTTTGCGCATCTCCGATGTTTTTGCAACTGAGATTCTTTTGCATCATGTCTTGATCCAAACCAGTCATGACAATTGCCATCAAAGCACCACTGATGAATTGTTTGAAAAAATTATTAGGGTCACTCCACCCTCCTTCAAAATAAAAGACTTGAGAGTATTCACTATTAGTTATGGTTGAAACAATCTCT
>CALHBQ010000289.1 GCA_937930815.1 uncultured Saprospiraceae bacterium
ATAGATTATGTGAGGAAACATACGCGTTATAAACAGCGCATGGATTTTGATTCCGAAAAAGAAGTGTCACTGGATGAGGAGAGTTTGGAAAATTTATATGTCGAGGATTTGCTCAAAGAAGTACAGCAACTACCAGCAAACACGAGAGCCGTTTTTTCAATGTTTGCAATAGATGGATACAAACATCGAGAGATTGCCGAAATTTTGAATATTAATATTAATACTTCAAAATGGCATATAGCAGAGGCGAAGAAAATTCTAAAAAAAAGATTAATTGGTGAGGTGATCACCATAAAAAAAAAGCACCAAATCATCCCCCTGAATCTATTTAACCCTTTAGATGGGATTTAACCCAAAGAAATAACAGCTTAACAAACAATTTTTAAAAAAGAGTAATGAGTCTTGGTAATCGAAATAAGACTGGTTTAGGTGAAAAAATCGATTCGTATGAATTCGATTTCGACCCTGCTGCGTGGGAAGATATGGAGGCATTGCTCGATGGCAAAAAGCCTTCAAGGAAGATTTTTCCTTTTACGTGGTTGTTTAAAATCTTTGGGGGAATGGTTGTTTTGGTGGGAATAGCAATGTTTTCTATTTTACAAAACAAAGAAGTAAATCAAGTGCAAGAAACGACGGAATTGACACCTCCGACTTCTGAAGTTCAAGAGATAACAACGCAAGATGAAATAGGCCATTCCGCCAAAACCGAAATTATAGCTACAACAGAAAATACTTCTCTCTCTGAGGAAAAAGGTATGAAAATTACAAAACCAGCAACTAAAGTTGAAACCGTAAATGATGCGTCAGTTACTGCAACTTCGACTACAGCTAAATCTGGTTTTTCTGAAAATCGATCTTTGGAAAACTGGGCGTCTCCTTACGTTCCAGCGTATGTATGGGAAAACACAAATTCAAATTTTGTAGAGGAATTGAATAGCAAGTTAATCACTGCAAATCGAAAGTTTGATTCGAAAAAAGTTTATCTCCAACTGGATAAAACTGCTTTTGAATCAGGTCAGGAGATTTTATTCAGTGCTTTTGTTCGTGATGTCAATTCGTTAAATCCAGTTTCTAAAAACGAAGCTTTACAATTAGTTTTAGAAAATTCGGAAGGAGAACTTTTGGAAAAGATTTCAATTAATGTTGAAAATGGCTTTGCAAATGGCACAATAAAAATTCCCGAAAAAGAACCCGAAGGCACCTGTAAATTAAAAGTCTATAACACTGACCAAAACAATAATGCCTTTCTTGAAAAGGCTATTGTTGTTTTAGGAAATGGGGAAGAATTTTTATCACCAAAGAAAAATTCAAACCCAATCGATCTTCAATTTTTTCCAGAAGGAGGAGATTTGATTGCTGATTTTTCAACGAAAGTTGCTTTCAAAGCAGTCAATGAATTTGGACAACCACTTGATGTTGAAGGAATTATTTTGGATGAAAATTCAAATGAGGTTTCTAAATTTAAAAGTCATTATAATGGCATAGGCGGTTTCGATTTTTTAGCGAAAGCAAACAAAAATTACACAGCTAAAATTACCAGCCCAATTGGAATTGAGCAGGTTTATAAATTGCCCGAAGTGAATTCAGAAGGATTTACGATTCGATTTGAAGGTAATGAGAATGGTCAAAATAAATTCAAATGTTCTACCACAAAAAACGAAGTCATGAAAGTGGTGGTTCGTTCAGGTGGTAAAATTGTTCAGTCCAAATCTATTTTTCCACCTGTTGGTTTTATGGAAATTGATAAATCGAATCTTACGGAAGGGATTGCTCAAATCACAATTTTTGATTCATATCATGTTGCACAAGCGGAACGTTTATTTTTTGTTGAAAATAAGGAAAAATTAAATATAAATTTCAAAAAAAATAAAGAAAAATACACATCCGGTGATAAAATTTCTATGACTGTTGAAGTTACAGATTCAAACGGTAAAGGAGTTGCTGGTCAATTTTCATTAGTGGTAACTGATGAGGAAATTGAGCGTCAAGAAAATATTCTCTCTGCGCTTTTGCTCGAATCTGAATTGCAGGGCAATGTCCATAATCCAAGTTTCTATTTTGAAAAAATTGAAAATGAGGCATTCGAAAAACAGCAACTCGCACTTGATTATTTGATGTTGACCAATCGGTGGAATCGATTAGATTGGGAAAGAATTGTCTTTAATTCAACGGCTGATGCAGATTTCGTTACGCCTCAAAAATCGAACGAAATTTTAACCACTCAAGAAAGTAGTGCTAAAACAATTTATTGGAATCCTTTAATAAAAACAAATGCCAATGGGCGAGCTACCATTGAATTTGAAGCTCCTGATTCAAGAATTCCTTTCCAAGTAATTCTTGAAGGGATTGGCAATAATGGTCAGATTGGTTATGGGGTTAAAATTCTAAACCCTGAAAAGTAGGTTATTAATCTAATCTTTTAAGTTCGAGGTCAGGTGCTTTTACAGGCAAGCATTTTTCTGTTTTGGGGTAGAAAACTTTTCTTTTAGCATAAGTGGTTTCAGAAAGTTTTGAATACTCAAATCTATATTCTAAATCTTTGTTCTCTTTTGTTACCAATAAATTTCCATCTCGATCAATTTGGAAGTAATCATTTAGCGGAAGTTTTTTTGAGTATTCATATTGTGATTTTTTTGAATTGAAATGAATCCTCTGGGGTAGGGCATGACTTCCATTTCGGTATTTTAGGAATACATACAACTGTCCATTTTTCTTAAAAAAAGAATAGATATGATTTCGTTCTGTTTTCCAACTTCCTGATAATTCTCCGGAGGTGATTTTTTCAACTTCAGTTTCAAATTTTTCAAAAGTGGTCTCAAAATAAAAAAGGCCATAATCAGCGTGGGTGGAATTGATATCACCAATACTTTCTAAAAGGGTAGGAATGTCTTGCGCTGTTAAATCTCGACCTCTGATTAAATCTCGATCCCATTTTGCTCGATGCATGCCTCGTAGGTTGATCAAAAATTCAGTTGTATCGACCAATCCTTTCTGGTAAGCGTCATAGAAAATTGCGAAGTATTGCTCCTGCACAAAAAGAGATGCCTGATGTGAAAAAACGAAATTTGGAGTAATATTGACTTGATATCCAAATTCCTTTTTTGAAGGATAACCATGCTGTTTTATCATCAAAATGGTTTTCTTGAAATTGAGATTGTCATTGTCTGTTTTTGTCGCAAGACCTCTAAATTGTTGATCAGCTTTCCTGATGGTTTTCCAATAAGCTTCGATTTCGTTTTTGGATTTTAATTGTTTAATTTCTTTGGAAAGATTAAGGCTTGTTAAGTCCGATTTTATTTCTTTTCGAAAAAGAGTTTCACTTACTACTTCTCCAAAAATCAAATCCCCAGGATTCTCTCTTTGAATGGAGTAGTAAATTTTTCCGTTTTTAGAAAAGGCTAAAGAAAGTGGTAAAGTTGAAGTTGCATTGGCCCTGTCATTTTCATCATTGAAATCCCAGTCAGCTTCATCCTCGGTTTCTGCGTAGAATTTTATTGGATAAAAATTATCATCAATTTTCCTCAAAAAAAGAATGACTTCCCAATCTTTATAATTTTCTTTTGGACCATAATTCCCCATTGCTTTTTGGGTCAATGATTTGAAATGTAATTCTGTATTTTCAGTTTTTCCTTTTAGTATTTCTAAGATTTTGACGGTTCCTTTTTCGTCAAGAATCTTTCCTTTAAAAATATGAGTTGAGTAGGTGATACAATTCTCATAGGTCATAAAAAAGCTCAACTTTTCTTCTGCTTTTGACGGGAAAGAAAGAAGGAAGCCTATGGTAAACAATAAAGAGATTCGCATGACTTTGATTTTTTAGATTAATGCGTTTTAGGGTTAAGAGTCACAAAATTTAAAAATCTTTCAATGCTTCAACTATTTCATTCCCAACAGGATGATGTAAGGCTTGCATTCCTGCCAATCTTGCGCCCTCAATGTTTTCCATTCTATCATCAATAAAAAGAGTTTCTTCTGCAATCAAATCGGCATCATCCAAAATCCAGAGGAATCCATCGACATGCGGCTTACGAGCTCGAATGATATGTGAGTAATAGACCTTTTTAAAATATTTCTTTTCAAAATCTGGAATCGAAGATTGGTACTCACTTTTCAAATAACGATTGACCCATTCAATATGAATGCTATTTGTATTCGAAAAAATGTAGAGATTATATTTGGTTTTCAATCGTTCCAACATATCAAATCGGGCAGGTGCAATGGCCCCAAGCATACTGTTCCAAGTCTTTATAATCGCATTTGGTTCGAGTAGAGTAGAACCTTTCTTTTCTAATTGGTCATAAATGTGCTGCCAATTCCAGATAAAGTTCTCAGGAGAAATATCCCCCGTTTCAAATTTTTCAAAAAACTGTCGTTTTTTACTTTCGATTTGAGCATTTTCGAAATGGCGTCCCCATAGGTCTTTCATGGACTTGTCGAACTGCTCCATATCCAAGTCAATGATGACATTGCCAAGGTCAAAAATGATGTTTTTAATACTACTCATAAATAAAGTTCCAAACTGTTTTGCAGATAGGAGTGCAAAAATGTAACTTTGCGCTCGCATTTCAAGGAATGCGAAAATGAAACTTTTTTTACTTTATAATAGTTTAGAAAGTCTCAGGTTCTATAGCTCAGTTGGTTAGAGCACCTGACTCATAATCAGGTGGTCCCAGGTTCAAGTCCTGGTGGAACCACGTCTATCCGTAACTTATTGATTGTCAATTTGTTACGGATTTTTTATTTTCGAAAGTGTGAATATTTTGAAAACTAATGGACTAAGATGATACAAAATGATACAATTTGGAAAAATAATTTTTTCA
>CALHBQ010000290.1 GCA_937930815.1 uncultured Saprospiraceae bacterium
ATTGAACAGGGCGATTCAATTTAGAAATATTGCATTTGTTCATAGTCAAAAAGGAGATCCTAATAGCGCTATCAATTATTTAAATAAAGCAAAAGAGATTTTGGAATCTAACCTTGGTGCATATGGTTATCGAATTTCAAACACCTACACTGGCCTTGCGGTGGCGTATCAATCTTTAGAGAATTATGAAGATTCTAAATACTATTCTTACAAAGCATTAGCCTCAATTAAAAAATACGCTTCTAAAAATAAAGATAGAATCGCTTTGGCGCTTTCAAATTGTGCGACTCAAGAGATGAAAGTTAAAGATTTTACAAAAGCGGAGAAGCTATTAATAGAAGCGATTAAACTTCAAAATGCACCTAACAGTCGTAAAGAATATAAGGCTTACACTTATAATCAATTGGGAGCCCTTTATGAATCAAAAAGCCAGATGAAGCAAGCATTGGATGCTTATAAAAAAAGCCATGATTTATTCGTTTCGGTGTCTGGTAAGAGCAATCACTATTCGCAGAATTCACTTTTCGATCTTGCTGAATTTTATTTAAAAATCGAACAACGAGATTCGTGTAAGATTGCAATAAATGAGATTTTAAATCATGCAGGTTTCATTGATTTTGAAAGTGAAAAAATTAATGATTACAAAATCGGAAGCGATAATCTCTGGGAAAGTTTTTATCAATATTCAAGAGCTATTGAATTGGACTCCGAGTTGAATGATGCGCTTCAACCTTTTCTGAAAGAGAAAATATTAACGGGTTTTAAATTGATTGAGGAACTAAAAAGTAGTTTTTATTTTGAGTCATCTGAAGTTAAATTTCAAAAACAAACTCGTTTGTTTTATAACTGGGCGCTTCTTCAATTGAGTACTTTATATCAGCAAAAAAAATCTATAGAAACACTTGCCTTAATTTTTGATTGTATTGAAAAAAGTAAATCAATCACAACTCAGAGAACAGTAGAACGAGACAAAGCAATTGCCTCTGGTCTGGTGACAAAAGAAATAGTGAGACAGGAAAAAGGAATCATAACCGATTATGAAAAAGCCTATCAAAAATATCTGAATAACACTCGCACTGAAAATGATAGTTTGACCAAAGCACTAGCCGATGAAATGTATGGATTGGAAAAAGAAAAAGATTTGTTTTTGGATTCTCTTGCCGAGCAATTTCCAGCTTATTTTCAAAAAAGATATGAGCAAAAAGGCATTAGCTTAAGGGAAGCTAAAAAGCTTTCTAAGGATATTGAGAAAGGGATTATTTCTTATCATTGGGGAGATAGTTTGTTGTATCGATTTATCATTACGCCAGAAGAAACGACTTTTGATTTTACATTAATTGAACAAGTAGAGCAGCCACTAAAAAGTTTTCAAAAACTATTTTATCAAAAAAGTAGAAGTCAGGAAAAGGATTACTTGAATAATAAAAAATTATTCGTCGAAAAGGGCCACGAACTTTATGAATTGTTGTTGAAAAAGGAACTCCTATTGCCTGAAGAATTGGTCATTATTCCAAGTGGTCCGTTGACGCAAATTCCATTTGATTGTTTGTTGACTTCAAAAGTTAATGCCTCATCATCGTACAAAATATTACCCTATTTTTTGCGAAAGCATATCATCAGTTATTTGGGCTCAACGACTTTGCTTTCTGATTTACAAACTGAAAACAGACCTCAAAATGAAAAAGAATATTTAGGTTTTGGTCCTAATTTGAAATTAGCAAATAATCAAAATCAACTTGCCACTAATAGGAATTTTACCCCATCAGATTTATTGTACAATGAGGAAGAAATTCGACAAACCAGTTCCTTGTTTGATGGTAATAAATTTTTAGGAAAATATGCCACTGAGCAATCTTTTAATAAAAATGCTTCCCAATATCGTATCCTTCATTTAGCGATGCATGCTCGATTGAATAATCTGATTTCGCAAGATTCTTATTTGAGTTTTGCGCCCGATAGTTTACAAAAAGAGGATGGCCAATTGCGCATTTCCGAAATTGCAAAAATGGATCTCAATAACGATCTCGTCGTCCTCAGTGCCTGCGAAACCAATGTCGGAAAACAAAATCATGGCGAGGGAATTTTGGGAATTGCAAGAGCATTTCAATTTGCTTCCTGTCGCAATATCGTCATGAGCAATTGGTTGGTCGATGACCGTAGTTCGAGTCAATTGATTTTTTCTTTTTTCAAAGGTTTTAGAAATAACACGAACCCCGCTGCCGCATTAAGAAATGCCAAATTAGATTTTCTTGAAAACTGTTCGACGGTACATTCTCACCCCGGGTATTGGGCTGCCTTTTCTTATTATGGAAATTCTGATAGTCTTCGTGGTTCTCAATCTTCTAACCTTATCTTTTGGATAGGAATTGGCTTTATTTGTCTCCTCTTTTTAGTTGGTTTGAAATTATTTTTAAAATAATCCTCTTTTTTAGTTCACGCATTTTATAGGTTTTCGTCTTATCTCATCAGTCTATCCTGAGAAGGATATTTTTTTAATTATTAAAAAAAAATAACTATGATGAGTGTATTAAAGAATTCTGGATTTAAATTAATTTTACTTTCTATGACGATTGCTTTTTTAGCGGTTAGTTGTAAAGATAAATGCGAAGAAGATTGCGCTACATTCGCAAACTTTAAGATGTGCGATACCGAACCTGATAAGGAAGGTTGTAATGATGATTTAAATGTATTCGCTCAAGATGCAGATTACTTTACGGTAAGTGTTGAAATTACTGATGGAGAGCCTACTGATGAGTTGAGTATCAAATATTTTGTCAAAAGTCAGGGCGCTTTTGTAGAATTTAAAGCTCAGTCCTTAGCACTTCGAGATTTGGATGGTATTGATGGTGACGAAAAGAGAATCACTGCTTCAACAGGTCTGGAGAGAAAAGCAACTGAGCTATGGCCTGTCGCTGAATATAAGGTCGAAATTGAATTAAGTCAGGAAATTATTCCTTTGAATGAAACGAGGAATTTTAGAGTTGAGTAAGGGCATTGAGGCTCTCTTTAAATGCCACGAATGCACTAATATATTTTGAATGTATTAGTGCATTCGTGGCAAAAAGTCGCACCACCAATATAATTTACTCCACAACCAATTTCCCAGTAGCTATTTTTGTGCCCTCACTCGTGATTTCATAAAAGTAAAACCCGCTATTTAGATTTTTTCGTTCGAGTATAAATTGTTCATTATGAACGGTTTGTGAGTAAACAACTTTACCTGAAATATCAAGGAGTCGCAATGTCTTCTGTCCCTGACCCGCATTTTTTATTTCAAAAGTAGCTTTATCATTAAACGGATTTGGGTAGACATTGACAATTGCGCCAGGAACAAAAATCTCCTGCGTTTTTACAGTAATAAAATCTCTACCGACTGTATGAAAGGTCTGATTGGTATAAATCGGCGCATTAAAATCAAAGTAGATATCTGCCGCGTTGTAAATGACCGAGCCGAGTACAACATCTGGTTTTTGATCAATCGAATATTTTACAAAACCATTGGAAGCAGGTTCGTTGGTAAAGCTATCAACGAGTAAAATATCATTGAAGGTAAATCTCAAAATACCTGTTTCGAAAACCTCAAAACGATAGTCGTGACTACTTACTCCTGGGTTTACTGAACCCACATCGAGAAACTGAGAAAGTGTATCCAAAATTTCTACGGTAAAAGCCGTATCATTTCCAGTATTTTGGAAACGGATCGTGTATTCTAAATTAGTATTTGGATCTATAAAATGCTCGCTACTATATCCTTCTGGCTCTGCTCGTTTATCATTTGGATCATAACTTCCACGAACGACTTCGCATTGGACATCAACGTGCGCGTCTCCATCGTCAGGTGGAAATTGAGTGATAATTTGAGTGGAAAATGGATTGCTTCCACATCGCTCAATCGAGATACTTGGTTTAGAGATGCCTGGATGATTGTCTTCTTGCTCAACTTCAATTCTAACAGTTGCTCCTATGGCGGGAATACTACCTGTGAGCATTTCACCGGCTGCCAATGTGAATGGATCAGAAATATGAGTAATCGTTACATCCTCAATGATTGAGTATTCGCGTGGCTCAGTCATGTCTCCTGTTCCGACATTTTTTACAATATATAAAATTGAATCACCTACACATTCTGCATCGATCCGTATAGAAGCCCCTAACCATAACGGAGATGGCTCTGGACAAGGCTCATTAGGATAAATGATAGCCTCCACACATAGTGTTTGATTTAAACTGGCATCACATGAAGTATGATAGGACATCGAAATAGTCTTACACTCAAAAGGTTCAACAGTTCCAATCTGAAAGAAGGCAGTATCACCATTGGTCGTAAATGGATAGTTGGCTTCGAGACTATCAAGCAGTGGGTCTGTTATCAATTCGATATAAACGTCATCGGCAGCTACGGTTCCATTGTTGCAATAGGTCATATACATTCTATCACCAAAGCATCTTCTTGGTCTAAATGAACCCATTGAAACTTCCATCAAGGGACAGTCAAAAAGGTTTTTAATCAAAAAATCTGCATTGACAACATCATCAATATTTGCTACTGTTACTATCTGAATACCATTGCAAGCATCGAATAGCGAATTGGGTGTAATCACCTGCAAAGAATAGTCACCTGGTAAAACTGGAAGTACATAGCTTCCATCTGGTTGGGTGGTAGCATAGAAAGTGTTTTGAGCATTGAAGGCTTTTAAAATCCAGCAATCCAACGGCGAGTCATTTGAGCTAAAAATACAATCTCCTTCTTCATCAAGCAGCACATTACCGATAATGGAACCGCAGACCGTACTATCAAATTCGATAGTTATTTCTTCGGTAACTTGACAGTCATCTCTGTCTGTAACAATTGCAGTATAAGTGCCAGGTACATTAGTTGTAAACCAAGGAATGTTGGTTGTAAATCCATCGGGTCCAGTAATTTCGTATTCATAAAACCTTCCTCCACCTTGACAGAGGAATTCAATAATTGTTTCAGAATTGACACAATCAAGGGTTTTATTAGTAGCAGTTGCTTGGCACTTCATCAAGCCTGTAGTGGGATCAAAGCTATCATTTATAAAACAACTTGTTCGAGCGTCTGTAAGGCTATAATCGAAGCGGACTACATCTGGTGGAAAATTTACTCTACGCTGTCTAGTCTCATTTAAGAAAAGTGTATCCATACTTCCATCATTGAATTGATAAGCGATATATCCAGAAAAGGGAGGGAAACTACCCATAATAAAAGGAATAGAATCGCCTGGACAGAAGAAGGTTGTAGCTACTCCTAAAGTCAATTCACTCTCTACTCGTAAAAGCGGACAAACGATAGTGCACCCACCTGCATCAGTTGCTGTTGCAGAATAATTTCCTGGTTCAGTTACAGTGATGGGAGAACCAACCATGCCATTATTCCAATCGTATCTGTAGGGCGGAGTACCTCCAACAGCCATAGGCTCAAGTGTGACAGAGGTATTTGTACAGGTGATTTTGTCTGGGAGAGGAACCCCGCAATCCATACTTATCCCAACATACTCTGTCCACTCGCGATTACATCCTTCTCGCTCCGAGGTGATGTCATACTTTACAGAACTAATATCAGGTGGAAGATTGACTGCATAATCAGTATTTGAATTAATAAAAATAGTATCAAACATCCCCGGCTCAGGAACCAACCAGCCTGAAAATGGCGGTGCTCCTGAAAGATTAAATGGAATAGAATCACCTCTACAATTGTAAGGGATATTTACATCTATAAAACCAGCGCGAATAGTCAATATATTAGAAATGGATAAGCATGGATCGTCGAGATCGATAAACCTGTTTGGCAAGGAGTCACCAGCGACTGCTGCGACATAAAATAGTGTGTCAATTCCAGTTCCTATAGAGGAAACAATATTGTTAAAATATCCTAGTTTATTTAAGACGCTTCCAAGAGGATTATCTTTGTCTTTAAATGCAATCAAACCAAGTACATCATTGTCGTCTAAGACATGATTTTGAGGCCGATCAAAATCGAGTCTTTTTGCACAGGTTGAAATTATATCTCCCGGTAGCGAACCTGCATCAGAAGTGCATTGTGCATTTAATTCATTTTGAACGAAAATTGATATCAGGAGCAGAATCGAAATGTAGATGTATCTTCTCATAGTTGTTTTATTATCTTTCTAATTTTAATAATGACTTTAAAAGTTATACGGATATTGCATGAATCAGTTTTCATAATTTGATTCAAAAAAAAATAGTGGCATAGTTTACACCATGCCACTATTGAGTTTTATTTTTTTGTTTCTACTCCACAACCAATTTCCCAGTAGCTATTTTTGTGCCCTCACTCGAAATTTCATAAAAATAAAAACCACCATTCAGATTTTTTCTTTCGAGTATGAACTGTTTGTTATAAACGGTTTGTGAATAAATCACCTTACCAGAAATGTCCAGTAGTCGCAATGTCTTTTGTCCTTCCGCTACATTTTGTAATTCAAAAGTAGCTTTATCATTAAACGGATTTGGATAGACATTGACTATTGCGCCTGGCAC
>CALHBQ010000291.1 GCA_937930815.1 uncultured Saprospiraceae bacterium
ACTGAAAAACTGCCAACTGACTAAAACGGAATATCCTCATCATCATTCATACGAGAAGTACGAGTGATAACCGCATCATCCAGATCCAATCCAAAGTCACCAAAGTCAGATTTATCTAAATCGCCGAACTTGGCGAACTCACTGGTGAACTTAAGTTTAACGGTATCCAATGCACCGTTCCTGTGTTTGGCGATAATAATTTCAGCTACATTTTTAAGTGAATTACCTTCTTCGTCTTCCAAGATTTGGTAGTACTCAGGACGATAGATAAACGATACGATATCCGCATCCTGCTCAATCGCACCAGATTCCCGAAGGTCAGACAGTTGAGGTCTTTTGGTTCCGCCCCGTGTCTCTACCGCACGACTCAACTGTGAAAGTGCAATTACTGGAACGTTCAACTCTTTAGCCAAGGCTTTCAACGAACGAGAGATTTTACTAATTTCTTGCTCCCGATTTCCTCTTGCGGATTCGTCACCACTCATCAATTGTAAATAATCGATGATGACTAAATCTATATCATGTTGTTTTTTAAGACGACGACATTTTGCACGCAACTCAAAAATGTTGATGGCCGGTGTATCATCAATAAAAACAGGAATATCACTCATACGCTCAATACTCGTGTTGAGCTGTTGCCACTCATAATCTTCGAGTTTACCATCTCTTAATTTGGAACCACTAATTTCTGCTTCCAAAGAAACGATACGTTGAGCCAACTGTAAACTTGACATCTCCAGCGAAAACATTGCAACGCCTTTATTAAATTGAGCAGCTGCATTTCGAGCCAAAGAAAGTACAAAACTCGTTTTACCCATACCAGGACGAGCCGCGACAATAATCAAATCCGAACGCTGCCAGCCATTCGTCAATCTATCCAAATCGGTAAAACCTGTCGGCACACCCGTCAAACCTTCCGGTTTGTTTTTCAACTCTTCAAGCTGTTTCAATAACTTACTCGAAAGCGAACCCATGTTCTCAACATTCCCTTTTAAGTGCTGCTGAGTGATGTTATATAGGTTTTGCTCGGTACTATCCAATAGTTGAAAAACATCTGTTGTCTCATCATAAGCATCCCTCAAAACCGAATCAGATACCTTAATCATTTCTCTCAAAATGTGTTTTTGAGAAATGATACGTGCATGAAACTCAATATTCGCAGCAGAAGCTACCTTATTGGTCAGCTCGGTGATAAAGTATGGGCCGCCTACTTTGGCTAAAGTTCCGTTGGTACGGAGCATTTCAACGACGGTCAACATATCTATTGGTTGACTTTTCTCAAATAACTTGAGCATCGCCTCAAAAACCAATTTATGAGCCTCTTTATAAAAACTATCCGGTTTGAGAATATCGAGAATGGTCGTAATGGCATCTTTGTCGAGCATCAATGCTCCGAGTACTGCTTCTTCGAGTGGAGTCGCTTGTGGTTGGATTTTTCCAGGCATAAAACCGCTTTCTTGGTTGCGGTCATACGATCCAATTCCTTTTTTGGAAACTTTCCATTTTTGCTCAGCCATAGTAAATGTTTTAGGTTATAAAAACCTTTTTAAATTTAAAAAATCAGGTTCAAATAGTTTCTCGTCCCTTAGATTGTATGTTCTGAACGCTGATGAGCAAGTATTGCTCGCTACAAATCTACAAGTTAAAATTAAAACTATGCAACCACAAGTCTTTTGACAAGTGATGTTTGCTGTTTAGCTGCCCTGTGGACAATGTTGATAACCTGTTGATAAGCCTAAATCATTTTTGACGTATTGTTAAAATCGTTAATTGTATCTCGTAAACGGTTGTTTTTCAAGGGTAAACGGCATTTTGTTTTTTTAAATATGAAAAATATGTTATTCACATTTTTTGTTGAAAACTTTTCAAAATCAATTTTTTGAAAGGCTATGAATTGAGAGACAAAATGATTTTGAGCCAAAAATACAGCAAAAAACTGTTCTAAAAACAGAAAAATGGCATCCAAAATCTAATTATTCTGGATGCCATTTTTATAAAAAATTCTCTTGTATGTAATTATGTATATCTCAAAGATAAGGTATACTTAATTTATAATCAATATTTTACTCAATATTCTGCAATTTAGTCGCCACCTCAGAAACCGTTTCTTTTTGTTCTTCTATTCTTGTTTTTGTTTCTTCTTGAGCGGCTTCATTACGAGCAATGTCTTCTTCAGCTTCAATTATTTTCTTTTTGAATTTTTCAATGTCTTTCAAAAGTGACTCTTTCTTTTTGGCCAAATCCCTTAAGTCACCTTCTACTTTTTTGAGATTCTTTTCTTCCTGTTTCAACTCTCTTTCAGTCATTTCTTTTCTAACGGAAGTTCCAAAGCTTTGAAGTAACTGCTCCGCATCATCATAAGAATTAGGATATTCATCTGAGCTAAGGTAAGTTCCTTCACCCATGTCAAACCAAACAGTCATTGAGACATTATCGCCACTATCCTCGATTTGTGAATAAACATCGACTGTACCCGTTCCGCTGATGGTTGCAATACTTGCTGCTGCTGCCAAATCATCATCTGATTTTTTGACACTTTTCACTTTGCTACTGTAGTTTTTCATCAAGTCTTTCCACATGTTTTTTACCGTTTTTACATTTGTATCAGGTAATAAAATAGTGAATCCATTGTGTGCTCCTTGACTCATGTTTAGTACTCCTTGGGCGATTTTCGGTGCGCTGTATGCGTCATCCATTTTGTTGGTTCCCTTTTTGGTTTTTTGAGCAATCAAAACTGAAAAACTCATCAAACAAACAGCGAACATTAATTTCCATTTTTTCATTGGTCCATTTTTTTTATGTTAAAAAAAGGGTGATTGCTTAACATCAATCGCACGTTTGACGTATAATTGTTGTCTGTGGTTACAGATCGAATTCCCGCCAAACTTGCATCATTTTTGTAATATGATGTAAAAACCACTTTGCTAAGTTAAACAATTAGTTAGAATTCACTCAATCACACATGTTTAGAAAACTTCCAATTTTCGTACTCCTTCTTTGTGCAACGTCTCTTTTTGCGCAGAAAAAACTATTCAATAAAGCCAACGATTTGTTCAAAAATGGAGAGTACGGCAACGCCATTCCATTGTATGAAGAGATTTTGCAAAACAGAGATGGTATTACGACTAAATCAAAACTGGCTTATTGTTATCGAATGAATAACCGTTTGGCCGATGCAGAGAAACTTTACGCAGAAGTGGTACAACACAAACGTGCGCGTACAGAGACGTTTTTATACTACGGCGAAGCCTTAATGAGTAATGAAAAGTATCCTGAAGCCAAAAAGTGGTTTCAAAAATATGCAGCCGAAGAACCAGATGATCCTCAGGCATTAGTGATGATTAAAGCATGTGATGAGGTTCAAAATATAGAACCTTATTTCAAAAATGCAGAGCTCATTATCTTTCCAGAAAATTCGGAAGCTGATGATAATTCCCCTGTTTTTTGGAACAATGGGATCGTTTTTACTTCAGATAGAAATAGCGGAGCTAAATTGCTAAAAGAAAAAGCAGGGGCCACTGGTCGTGATTATTTGAATATCTATTTTAGTAAAGAAAGGGCAGATTCTGCTTCCACATTTACAAAGCCTTCAACGCTTTCCTCTAAACTCAGTGAGTTGAATAAGAACAGTGGAAACACTTCTTTTTCTTTTGATTCGACAAAAGTATTTTTTACAAAAAATAGTAACCTGCTCAACCGAAAAAGTGCTTACAATTTACAATTGTTTAGCGCTGATGTTTCTGGTGATAATTTCAAAAAGGTCAAGAAACTGAACTTCTGTTCAGGTGATTTGAATTATATGCACCCAGCCATTTCAGTTGATGGTAATCGCTTATTTTTCACTTCTGACAAACCAGGAGGAGAAGGCGGAACAGACCTTTATGTTTCTTACAGAGACAATGAAAAATGGGGCATTCCCAAAAACTTAGGTGAAATTGTCAATACTCCCGGCAATGAGGGCTTTCCATACATGGATGAAAAAGGAAATCTTTTCTTTTGTTCTAAAGGGCATGTTGGTTTTGGTGGGTTCGATATTTTCGTAACCCGTCAAGATGCGGATGGCAATTGGAAAAAACCAACCAACCTCGGTAGACCAATCAATAGTCCGCTCGATGATATTTCAATTTCGTTGGAAAGGGGAGGGCGACGTGGTCTTTTCACTTCTTCTCGAATGGGAGGAGATGATGATATTTTCCTTATTTATTTTGATAATGGAATGAGTTCGGCGAGAGATTAGACCGCCTTTCTTAAGCGTGCCCTGAGCGAAGTCGAAGGGGACAAAAGCGAAGATCTGATTTCCATGCATGTACCCTTCGGCTTCGCTCAGGGTACGCGTTGGGGAATTCAATCACCCTAAATTCTTCTTCTCCAAAACCCCCGTCCCAAACAAAGCAAAGTCATACTTCACTGGGTCATTCGGATCAAACTTTCGCAACTCTTCGGTAAGCTCTAAGACTGTTTTCCAATCCGTTTGCTTGCGCTTGATGAGGCCAAGACTTCTTCCGACTCTATCTACGTGGACATCGAGGGGAATAAGTAATTGGCTGGGTTTAATCGTATCCCAAAGTCCGAAATCAACGCCTTTGTTGTCTTTTCTTACCATCCATCTCAAAAACATATTAAGCCGTTTGCAAGTCGATTTTCTGATAGGTGTGGCGATGTGCTTGCGTGTGCGCTGAGGCGCATCGGGCAACGAAAAGAATAGCTCATGAAAATGTGCTAATCCATTCTCAGTAGTGACATCAGTTGGCTGCATTCCATCGGAAAAAGCTGATTCCAGCGATTTTTTTTCTTTATAAAAAGAAGAAAGGAACTCTAAAAAATAGAGTGTATCAGTTGCCTGAAATGTGCGATGCTTGAAATTCAGAAATTTCTTGCGGTCAATTTCTTCGTGATTGACCATGAAGTCGTACGGTGCGCCATCCATCAACTCAATCAGCTCGCGACCTTTGTTGATGATTGTTTTGCGCTGTCCCCAAGCCAACATTGCTACCCAAAAACCGATAATTTCGATATCCTGCTTTTTTGAAAATTGGTGTGGTAACGATATCGGATCATCCTGAATGAAGTCAGGGCGATTGAATTTTGTCACAGTACTGTCAAGAAATTTCTGAATGTCAGTTAGCATTCAATTAATTGTATTTAGAACCCCAAACAAGCCTAAAATAATCGTTACGTTTGCGATGCACTACTCACAGATTTCGAGTATTAATTTTAATACTCATAACTTAAAGCCTCCTCTATATTATGACAGCTACTTTAACTTATACAATTCTGTTAGCGGTAATCTATATTGCCCGCAAGGCTTATTTGTTGATCGATTTCGATAAATTCTTTTCTTAACCTTGAACAGCCTCACCTGGCACATCTCCAAAGTTCATTTTGAAACCAATTCTTTGATTTGGTTCTTGCTGCACATCATCATCGTAATCTTCCCACATCGTCACTTCCTGAATCAACATCTCCATATGACGGAGTACGAAAGGATCTTTTAATTCTTCTGGTCTGTATATTCCAACTGTTTTTGGCGGCTGAGGTTGACCGTATCCTTCGATAAAAGGCATGTTCAATAACACCAAAATTTTACCATTAAATAGTTGTTGATAAACCAAAGAGCCGTTGTGCTTAATCGTTTCACGACGAATATTTGCCGCTACTTCTTGGCTCATTCCACTTTTCACGTCACCCAATGACAAAACAACTGCTTCGAGATTTACCATCTCACCTTTCATTTGAATTTCAACTTCCAAGCCTACATCGTCACAAACGCCTGCTAATTGTTTTTTGATAGATTTTTTGAGCTTCGGCCATGCTTTACGGTAAGACTCTGTATTTTTTAGTATTTCTTTATAGTGGGCTACCTTCTTAGCCAAATTTGCACATTCTGGATTCATAAGTATGTAT
>CALHBQ010000292.1 GCA_937930815.1 uncultured Saprospiraceae bacterium
TCACCCTCAATCGCAATCTCTCCTCCTGCTTCTTCAGCAGTACCTGCGTTTGATTTATTGCCGTTTTTGACGACCTGAATTTTCATTGTATAATCTCCTTCTTGGCTACCAGTTGTTACTCTTGTTGATAAACCCAGTGGCATTCCATTGTCATCCTTATCCATCACTTCAACATCGACGTTTGGATTCGAAAGTGTAAAAAACACTTGATAATCATTTGGGTTTGCCATGATTTCATCATTGACTTTGGTAGTTGGGTTGGTGCGTTCATTTAAGATGCTAATCGTACCGGTGTATCCAAGATTTGGTGATAAAACTGCATCGGTCACAAAGCCTTGCAATGGACCTTCCGGGCCATCCAAGTCATGGTATTTAAACTGAACGCCATCACTCAGGTCATCCGCAATTAAAAGGAAATTAATGGTGGTCATTGCATCTTGGTCAACATTGTCTTTTTGGCAAGAGGTTATTGTCACTAAGGCGAGTAGTAAGTAAAAAAGTTTCTGCATTGTTTTTTGTTTATCAATTCGAGGTGGGTAGGTTCTTTTACCTGCACATTTTGTACCTAAGTAATTTTCAAAAACATTAAAAAATGAAGATGAATATTGTTCATATGTAAATGTCACTATTTCAACAACATAGACATGTCTTATTTGAACTCACTCCTCAATGTGTATCTCCAAATTCGAACTTTTAGCAATTCTCTTTGGAGTGGGATTAAGTGGAAGGAATAGCGAACTATAGGGAAACTCCTCCCTCTGACTATCGACATCTCTCTGCATTTAACAAAAAAAAATCCCGAACCTCATTACTGAGATTCGGGATAACTGTTCAAAGGATTACGGTGGATTATTTTCCACCATCCAATTCATCTTGCAATTTTTTCAACGCATCCCATTTACCGTTTGCAGCTAAGTTTGACTGTTTTGGCCATGAGCCTGGGTTATGCATTTTGAAACGTGGCCCTGCTTCTACTAACCAAGTCTTGATAGTTTTGGTGTTAGCATCTGCCAATTGTCTGAAAGTATGAACGCCATTGTTGTTCATGATTTCAGCAATCTTTGGCCCGATTCCTTCTATTTTTGTTAGATCGTCTTTTGCAGCTTTTCCACTTTTCGATTTTGAAGAAACAACTTTCGCTTCTCCCTTTGAAGAACTAACTTTTGTCCTTCCTTCACTTGTTACCTCGCTACGACTTACTTCAGTCGCTTCTCCTTTTGTACGGCTTTCACCAACAACTGTTTTAGATACTACTTCTGTTTCTAAACCAGACATCATTTCTTCAAACATAGAGAAGTCGATTTCTTTGACGACTTCTACTTCTTTTACTACTTCGACGATTACCTCTTTGATCACCTCCACTTCTACTTCAACGATTTTCTCCACTTCTTTGATAATCTCTTTTGGCACTGCTGCTGCCTGAGCGCTTAACTTAGCATTCGCTTTTGTCAATGCACTAAGCTCTTTTTTCATAGCAGCTAACTCATCTTTATAGCCATTACATTTGCTTTCCCACTCCCCTGATTTCTTCTGCCATTTTTCCATTCCTTTTGTATCAACGATGTTCACCTCTTTGATCATCGTAATCTCTTTGATAGCTTCGATTGGCACCTCTTTGATGACCTCTATCTCTTTAATCACTTCTTTGATCACTTGTACAGGCACTTCTTTGATAACCTCCACTTCTTTGATCACTTCTACCTCTTTGATGACCTCAACAGGCACTTCAACTTTCACCTCTACTTCTTTGATGACTTCCGTTGGTACTTCAACTAAAACTTCTTTAATGACCTCAATTTCTTTAATCACCTCTATCTCTTTGATGACCTCAACAGGCACTTCAACTTTCACCTCTACCTCTTTGATGACCTCAACAGGCACTTCAACTTTCACCTCTTTTATAACTTCTACTTCTTTGATAACCTCCACTTCTTTGATCACTTCAACTGGCACTTCTTTGATCAACTCCACCACTTTGATCACTTCAATCGGTACTTCTTTGATGACCTCAACGGGTTTTATTTTTTCAACTGTATTGGTTTGAACGACTGCTTTTTCCTTTGTCAACTTTAGCTCTTGAATCTTTGCTTTACCAGGAACCTTAACGATCTTTTCTTTTGAAACGTTGACTTTTTTTATTTTTTCAATGGTCTTGTTCTTAATTACTGGTTTTTCCCTTTTGAGTTTTACCTCTTTGATTTGAGTTTTACCAGCAACCTTCACCACTTTCTCTCGCGTAACTTCTACTGCTTTTATTTTCTCTTTATTAACAATAGTTTTTACTGGAATCTCCTTTTTTACTTTTACCTCTTTGATTTTGGTATTGCCCGCAATCGCTACTGCTTTTTCAACTTTAGTGGTAGCTGTTTTTATACCTTGTTTTCTCCAAGAAGGATTTTCTTTAAGAATCGTTTCGTAAGCAGTTGTTGCTTTTGCAACTGAGATGCCTGCTTTTTTGCTCACCTGAGCTATTAATTTATTCTTTTCTATCATTTTATTTTAATTGAAATAATTAGGAAAATTATTCTTGGGTAAAACTTTCCAAACTAAGTTTTGCCCAAGAATAATATTAAATAAAATTACTTACCACCGTCCAACTCATCTTGGAGTTTATCCAGTGCTTCCCATTTGCCATCTGCAGCAAGGCCTGCTTGCTTTGGCCATGAACCTGGGTTGTGCATCTGGTAACGTGGGCCAGCAGCTTCCAAAATCTTTTTGATAGCAGCAGGTTTAGTTTCAGATAATTTTCTCCAGGTGTGAATTCCAGCAGCGTTCAACAATCCTTCGATTTTTGGTCCGATGCCTTCTACCTTTTTCAAATCATCTTTTTTCGATTTGCCAGCAACTGCTTTTTTAGTTGATTTAGCTGATGATTTGGCAGAAGCCTTTCCTTCAGAAACCACTTTAGCAGATGATTTTCGCTCAACTGTTTTACCAGTTTCACTTCTACTCACGATTTTTGCTTCTCCAGCAGTTCGACTTTCGCCAACCACTTGTTTGGAAACCTGTTTGGTTTTCATTTTCATCATCATTGCTTTCAAGGTAGCCATATCAACAGATTTGACCACTTCTACTTCTTTAACGACTTCTACAATTACCTCTTTAATTACTTCAATTTCCTTTATCACTTCTACCTCCTTGATAACCTCAACTGGTACCTCTTTGATAACTTCGACTTCCTTGATTACCTCAACGTTTTTGATAACCTCAACCTCCTTAATCACTTCTACCGGTACTTCCACGTTTTTGATAACCTCAATTTCCTTAATTACCTCAACTGGCACTTCTACCTCTTTGATTACTTCTACCTCTTTGATTACTTCTACTTCCTTGATAACCTCAACCGGCACCTCTACTTCTACATTTTTGATAACTTCTACCTCTTTTGGTTTCTTGTCAAAGTCAGCTTTCAATGCGCCATAACGACTTTCCCAATCAGCCAATTTAGTTTTGTAACCCCCAATTTCTTTTTCAAAAGCAGCGTTGTTTTTTCCAGCGTTATCAAAATCACCTTGTAGCTTAGTGAAGTTTGATTTCCAGTTATTGATACTGATGTTCAAATCTCCAATTTGCTTATCCTTATCTTTCATCTGCGCTTCCAACGCATTATATTTGTTTGTCCAGTTCAATGTGATAGAGTCTCCATCGTTTTTAGCATTAGACTTATACTTATCGAATTCACCGTTCAAGTTGTTGAACTTAATTTCCCAATTCTTAGCACCTGATTGCAGTTGATTCAATTGTGCGTCTTTCTCTTTCATCTGAGCCGCCAACGCGTTGTACTTATTAGTCCAGTTCAACGTGATTGAGTCACCTTCGTTCTTTGAATTTGATTTATATTTATCAAACTCACCGTTCAAGTTATTGAACTTAATTTCCCAGTTCTTAGATGCTGATTGCAGTTGATTCAATTGAGCGTCTTTCTCTTTCATCTGAGCTGCCAACGCATTGTACTTGTTTGTCCAGTTCAATGTGATAGAGTCACCTTCGCTCTTAGCAGTTGATTTATACTTATCGTACTCACCGTTCAAGTTATTGAAGTTCAACTCCCATTTACTTGAAGCAGCTTCCAATTCTTTAATGCGTGCATCTCTTTCTTTCATCTGCGCTTCCAAGGTACTGTACTTACTTGTCCAGCTTGATGTGATGCCTTGATTTTCTTCTTTCGCAGTAGATTGGTACGTATTGTATTCACCTTGTAGGTTGTTGAAGTTCAACTCCCACTTGCTCATTGCTGCTTCCAGTTCTTTTATACGTGCATCTCTTTCTCCTACTTGACCTTCCAATGTACTATACTTAGTTGTCCAAGTTGATTGATAAGAGTTGTACTCCCCTTGTAGGTTGTTGAAGTTGGTTTCCCAAGTACCGATTGAAGAATTCAACTCAGTAACCTGACCTTCCATACTGCTGTATTTGTTCGTCCAGTCAAGGTTAAGGTCATTATACTTCTTCTCCCAAGCCGCCGCGTTTGACTTTTCAGTCTCCCAATTTGACTTATAAGTTTGAAGTTCTTTGCTGGTCGTAGTTTTGTATTTGTCATACTCTCCACGTAGCGTTTTATGTGCAGCTTGTTCTTTAGAGTAGTTTGATTCTATTGAATTGTATTTGCCCTCTAAATCTGTATAACTCGCATCCAATGTCGCGTATTCCTTTTGAGAACTTGACTTGTAAGTTTTATAATCAGTGTCCAAAGAACTGTAACGACCATTCAATGAAAGATACTCTTCATCTCTGGTATTGTATTTAGTCGTCCAATCTCCAATTTGAGATTGTAAACTTCTATTATCAGTTTGAAGAGTAGAATACCGGCCTTCTAACAATCCGTAATTATTTACAGAATCGTCATAGTTTGTTTGAAGAGACGAATATTTCGTTTTATGTCCATCTATCTCATTTTCTAAAAATAGAATTCGACTTTTTCTTAAAAGCCAACCGATAAGCCCTCCCAAAAGAGCAGCTCCCAATAAGAATAGGAATAAGAGCCAACAAGGAAAACCAAATAAGAATAATAAGCAACAAGGCATGTTTATTAATTTTTTATAATTTTTTTAATAAAATTGGAGGAAAAGGCGAGGCATCTCTGCCAAGCCATTTTTCCAATTTCTTTCTAAATTTTTAGTATCAGGTATGAAATATTAGTTGAGCGTCACCTCAACTCGACGGTTCAACGCACGACCCTCAGGGGTATCGT
>CALHBQ010000293.1 GCA_937930815.1 uncultured Saprospiraceae bacterium
ATTCAGGTAGAGAAGCAGCAATAAGAGCTGTTTATTAATTAGAATGTTACATTTTTTATAAATATTTAAGCTGATTTCGTTCCTGCGGAAAAAAGATTCAGGCAGGGCTTCCAACCGAATGACGCTAATTCGAAATGGTAAAATTATTATTATGGCGAAAGTAGTTGATGTTTTTATCAAACTGCAAGTTAAAGGCGGACAAGCAAACCCGGCACCACCGGTAGGCCCAGCATTGGGTGCGAAGGGGGTGAATATCATGGAGTTTTGCAAACGTTTCAACGCTGCTACCCAGGATAAGCAGGGGCAAATAACGCCTGTTATCATTTCAGTTTACAAAGACAAGTCATTTGATTTCGTAATCAAAACGACTCCTGCAGCAGTACAGTTGCTTCAAGCGGCCAAACTTAAAGGTGGATCTGCTGAATCAAACCGTATTAAGGTAGGAAGCGTAACCTGGGATCAGGTAAAAACGATTGCAGAAAGTAAAATGGTTGACTTAAATGCCTTCAAAATCGAATCTGCCATGAAAATGGTTGCAGGTACGGCGCGAAGTGCAGGTATCACTATCAAAGGTACCCCTCCTTGGGAGGAATAAGTTTTTGACTTTGAAATTTGAAGGGAGTCCCGATGAAAAAAGCGGGATGCTATTTACCTCACATTTAAACAATTTCTGTTTATGGCAAAGATTTCCAAAAAAAGGAAAGCCGCTCTTGGAAAAGTTGATTTAACAAAACTCCACACCGTCGAAGAGGCAATGGTTGCTGTAAAAGCTGCTAATTGCACTAAATTTGATGCGTCTGTAGATTTGCACATCCGATTGGGAGTCGATCCTCGTCAAGCTGATCAAGCTTTACGTGGAACAGTTTCTCTTCCAAACGGAACTGGTAAAACCAAAAAAGTTGTGGTGTTCTGTACACCAGACAAGGAAGCCGAAGCAAAAGAAGCAGGTGCCGATTATGTCGGTTTGGACGACCTCGTAGAAAAAGTACAAGGTGGATGGTTAGATTTTGATGTTGCAGTCGCTATGCCGAGTGTAATGGCAAAAATCGGACGTATCGCACGTGTACTTGGACCAAGAGGTCTCATGCCTAACCCGAAGACGGGTACTGTTACAATGGATTTGGCTAATGCAGTCAAAGACGTTAAAGGCGGTAAAATTTCATTTAGAGTAGATAAGTTTGGAATTATTCATTCAGCAATTGGGAGAGTATCATTCACTCCTGAGAAGTTGGCTGAAAATGCACAAGAACTACTTACCCTTATTGTGAAGATGAAACCAGCTTCTGCAAAAGGTACCTACATGAAATCTCTTACTGTTGCCAGTACGATGAGTCCAGGCATTAAGGTAGATCCTAAATCAATTAAGTAATAGGCTTTTTTAAAATTCGTAAACAATGACTAGATCTGAAAAAGTAGCTGTAGTTGAAGAATTGAAAGAGAAATTTGACAATAGTACAAGTTTCTACGTGACCGATTCTTCTACTTTGACAGTTGCAGAAGTAAATAATCTACGTGGTCTTTGCTTCGAAAAAGGTGTTGAGATGAGAGTGGTTAAAAACACACTTGTCAAAAAAGCGCTTGAAGCGTTACCTGAAGATAAAAACTACGCAGAATTATACGATACATTAAAAGGACCTACTGCTTTGATGTTTTGTGAAACAGCCAATTTGCCTGCAAAGCTTATTGAGGAGTTTCGTAAAACGCATGAGAAACCAGTCCTAAAGGCAGCATATATTGATTCGTCAATATATGTAGGTGATGACCAAGTCAAATCACTTGCCGCTCTTAAATCAAAAGAAGAGTTGGTGGGAGAGATTGTTGGTTTATTACAATCACCAGCCAAAAATGTTATTAGTGCACTTAAGTCAGGAGGTTCCACAATTGCTGGTATCTTAAAGACTTTGGAAGAGCGCGGATAACACCAATTTTGGAAACAGCAATGTTTCCGTTTAATTAATTATTTTTAAAGACAATTTTTAAAACAAATAATAAGATGGCAGATTTAAAAGATTTCGCTGAAAAATTAGTTAACCTTACAGTAAAAGACGTTAACGAATTAGCTACTATTTTAAAAGATGAGTACGGTATCGAACCTGCTGCTGCGGCTGTTGCTGTTGCTGCTGGAGGTGGTGCAGGTGGCGGAGATGCTGCTGCTGAGCAAACTGAATTTAATGTAATTCTTGAGTCTGCAGGTGCTGCAAAATTAGCGGTAGTGAAAGAAGTTAAAAACCTATTAGGTTTAGGACTTAAAGAAGCTAAAGCAGTAGTTGATGGTGCGCCAGGTCCAATCAAGGAAGGTGTATCAAAAGACGAAGCAGAGTCAATCAAGACTGCTCTTGAAGCAGCTGGTGCTCAGGTTGAGATCAAGTAATTATAGTTTATATTACCTGAATGATTTTTCATTCAGAAAAAGGGAACTACACGCTTCTCTTTGATTATTAAACTAATTACTTCGGCAAGAGTTATTTGAAAACGATTGTCGGCATGATTTCAACCATACAATATATGCCTGATACAAAAGGCTTTAGATAAGAACGACAAATTTTACGGCTTAGTTGAAACTTCGGTTTTGACTAAGCCTATTGTCGTCTAATTTCGCTGCATTCGACGAATAGTAATTATCCGATACTTGCGTGAAACACGTTTGTTAAAACATAAACCAGCCATATAATGACAACATTAGGCCATTCGCATACTGATTCCGGCAGAGTCAATTTTGGGAAAATTCAGCTTCCTGAATATACGCCGGATTTGCTTGAGATACAACTAAAATCATTCCAAGAGTTCTTTCAATTAGAGACAACTCCTGAGAATAGAAGTAACGAAGGGTTGTACCGAGTGTTTCAAGAAAATTTTCCGATTACGGATGCGAGAAGCATTTTCGTACTGGAGTTCTTGGATTACTTTATTGATCCTCCACGATACACAATTCCAGAGTGTATGTCACGGGGATTGACTTATAGTGTTCCTTTAAAAGCGAAATTGAGACTTTCGTGTAACGATGAAGAACACATTGATTTCAAAACTATTGTTCAGGATGTATTCTTAGGAAACATTCCATACATGACGCCTAAAGGGACGTTTGTAATTAACGGTGCTGAAAGATTGGTGGTATCTCAATTGCACCGTTCACCTGGTGTATTCTTTGGTACAAACACCCACCCAAATGGAACGAAGTTATTTTCTGCCCGTGTGATTCCTTTCAAAGGAGCATGGATGGAATTTGCAACAGATATCAACGCGGTGATGTATGCATACATTGACCGTAAGAAAAAATTCCCTGTAACGACTTTGCTTCGTGCAATTGGTTTCGATAGTGACCGTGAGATTTTGAACTTGTTCGGCTTGGCCGATGAGATCACTGCTGATCGTAAGACATTGGAAGGTGCTATCGGAAGAAAATTAGCTGCACGGGTTTTGAAGAGTTGGACAGAGGACTTTGTAGATGAGGATACTGGTGAGGTAGTAACGATTGAGCGTAACGAGGTAATCCTTGAGCGTGATATCGTTTTGGATGAAGAAAACATCGAGTTTGTAATTGATGCTGCTGCTGAGACAGTGATTCTTCAAAAAGATGATGTAACAGAAGATTATTCTATCATCTACAACACTTTACAAAAAGACCCTTCCAGTTCAGAAATGGAAGCGGTTGCACATATATATCGTCAGCTTAGAGGTACAGATCCACCAGATGAGGACACAGCTCGTGGTATTATTGACAAATTGTTCTTCTCTGACAAGCGTTATAACTTGGGAGAAGTTGGACGATATAAAATCAATCGTAAGTTGAAAACGGAGATCTCTCACGAGACTTTGACACTTACGAAAGAAGATATCATCGAAATCGTTAGCTACTTGGTTCAATTGGTGAATCAAAAAGCGGAGATTGATGATATTGACCACTTGAGCAACAGACGTGTAAGAACGGTAGGGGAGCAGTTGTACGCTCAATTTGGTGTTGGTTTGGCAAGAATGGCGCGTACGATTCGTGAGCGTATGAATGTACGTGACAACGAGGTGTTTACGCCGATTGATTTGATTAATGCAAGAACTCTTTCTTCAGTAATCAACTCTTTCTTCGGTACGAGTCAGTTGTCTCAATTCTTAGATCAAACAAATCCACTTTCTGAAATTACGCACAAACGTCGTATCTCAGCCTTAGGACCTGGGGGACTTTCGAGAGAGCGTGCAGGTTTCGAGGTGCGTGATGTTCACTACTCTCACTACGGTCGTCTTTGTACGATTGAAACGCCGGAGGGACCAAACATTGGTTTGATTTCTACCTTATGTGTTCACGCCAAAGTGAACAAAATGGGATTCTTAGAAACTCCTTACCGTGAAGTTTTGAAGGGTAAAGTGAACCTTAAAGAAGAAGGTGTGAAATATCTTTCTGCAGAGGGAGAAGATTTCAAGCGGGTAGCGCAAGCGAATGCGGTTATTGATGAAAAAGGTGCCTTCATCGGAGATAGAATTAAGTCAAGAGAACACGGTGAATTCCCAGTACTTACTGGTGAAGAGGTAGAATATATGGATGTTGCTCCGAATCAGATTGTAGGAGTTTCCGCTTCATTGATTCCTTTCTTAGAGAATGATGATGCCAATCGTGCCCTGATGGGATCTAACATGCAGCGTCAAGCCGTTCCTTTAGTAAAACCAGATTCACCAATCGTTGGTACTGGTTTGGAAGCTAAAGTTGCGCGTGATTCTCGAATGATGATCAATGCAGAAGGAAAAGGAGTGGTAGAATATGTAGATGCAAACGAGATTCATATTCGTTATGACCGTTCAGACGAAGACCAATTGGTTTCTTTCGAAGATAATCGTAAGGTTTACAAATTGACAAAATTCCTTCGTACGAATCAAGGAACTTGTATCAACTTGAAGCCGATTGTTAAAAAAGGTGACCGTGTAGTTAAAGGCAAAACATTATGTGATGGTTATGCCACTGAAAAAGGTGAATTAGCATTAGGACGTAACTTGAAAGTGGCATTTATGCCTTGGAAAGGTTACAACTTTGAGGATGCGATTGTACTTTCGGAAAGAGTTGTTCGTGAAGATTTGTTTACATCTCTACACATTCAGCACTTTGAATTGGATGTTCGTGATACGAAATTGGGTGAAGAGGAATTGACGAACGATATTCCAAACGTAAGTGAGGAAGCAACCAAAGATTTGGATGAAAATGGTATCATCAGAGTAGGTGCTTGGGTGAAAGAGGGAGATATCATTATTGGAAAGATTACACCGAAAGGGGAATCGGATCCGACGCCAGAGGAGAAATTACTTCGTGCAATCTTCGGTGATAAGGCAGGTGATGTAAAAGATGCTTCGATGAAAGCACCTCCATCAACCAAAGGTATTATCATCAATAAACAACTTTTCGCGAGAGCGAAAAAGGATAAAGTCCAAAAAGAAGCAGAGAAGGATGTATTAGAGAAATTGGATGATCAGCACATGATTGCAACCAACGAGTTGAAGACTATCCTCGTGGATAAACTTCAAGAGTTGGTAAAAGGTAAAGTTTCTAATGGTGTGAAAACCATTTATAGCGAAACGGTTGTTCCCAGAGGAACCAAATTTACCTTTGAGTTGCTTCGTGAATTGGAGTACCAATCGATTGATTATTCAGGATGGACAGATGATCCGAAAACGAATAAGTTGATTGCTCGTTTATTACACAACTATAGCATCAAATACAACGAGGAAGTAGGTCGCTACAAACGTGAGAAATTCAACGTAAGTATTGGTGATGAGCTTCCAGCAGGTGTATTGAAATTAGCGAAAGTTTACTTAGCTAAAAAACGTAAACTGAAAGTAGGTGATAAATTAGCAGGTCGTCACGGTAACAAAGGAATTGTATCCAGAATCACACGTTTGGAAGATATGCCTTTCTTAGAAGACGGAACGCCAGTTGATATCGTATTGAATCCACTTGGGGTACCATCTCGTATGAACCTTGGGCAAATTTTCGAAACAGTTCTTGGTTGGGCTGGTGAGAAAATGGGCGTTAAGTTCGCAACACCAATTTTCGATGGAGCGAGCAAGGAAGAAATTTCTGAGTTCATTCAAGAAACTGGTTTGCCAGAATTGGGTCAAACTTTCTTGTATGATGGTGAAACAGGTGACCGTTTCCACCAGAAAGCAACAGTAGGTGTGATTTACATGCTGAAACTATCTCACATGATCGATGATAAGATGCACGCGCGTTCTATCGGACCATACTCACTTATTACACAACAACCGTTGGGTGGTAAGGCACAGTTTGGTGGTCAGCGTTTTGGTGAGATGGAGGTTTGGGCATTGGAGGCATTTGGTGCAGCGCACATTCTTCAAGAGTTGTTGACCGTTAAGTCGGATGATATTATGGGACGTGCGAAAACGTACGAGGCAATTGTGAAAGGTGATAACCTTCCAACGCCAAATATCCCTGAGTCATTCAACGTATTGGTTCACGAGTTGAGAGGATTGGCCTTGGATGTGAAATTTGAGTAAACCTAACTAAACATAGAAGTGTCGGACACTTTCAAAAGTGTCCGACACTTAGATATAATTGATTTTCTATTTTTTTAGAAAAAATTAAATTTAAGATATATGTCTTTCAAAAAGTTTAATAATGCTGCGAAACCAACGCATGATTTTAGCAAAATCATCATCTCGCTTTCATCGCCTGATGACATTTTGGAAAGATCACACGGGGAGGTTTTAAAGCCAGAAACGATTAACTATCGTTCATATAAACCGGAACGCGACGGTCTTTTCTGTGAGCGTATTTTCGGACCTGTGAAAGATTATGAATGTTACTGTGGAAAGTACAAGCGTATCAGATATAAAGGGATCGTTTGTGATAGATGTGGGGTAGAAGTAACGGAGAAGAAAGTGAGAAGAGAGCGCATGGGTCACATCCGTTTGGTTGTGCCAGTTGTGCATATTTGGTTTTTCAAATCCTTACCAAATAAGACAGGTTACCTTTTAGGACTTCCGTCCAAAAAGTTGGAAACTGTTATTTATTACGAGCGATATGTAGTTATCAACCCAGGGCCGATGTTAGGAGGCGATAAAGAAGGGAGTAACTTCATGGATTTGATTTCAGAGGAAGAATACTTGGACATCCTCGATAGTCTTCCACCTGAGAATCAACAATTAGATGACAACGATCCAGAGAAATTCGTTGCTAAAATGGGAGCTGAAGCAGTTCGCGACCTTCTAGCAAAATTGGATTTGGATGAGCTTTCTTACGCATTGCGTCACCAAGCGGCGAATGAAACTTCACAACAACGTAAATCAGAGGCATTGAAGCGTTTGAGAGTTGTGGAAGCATTCCGTGATGGACAAAAGCATCAGGAGAACAAACCTGAATGGGTTGTTATCCAATACTTGCCAGTTGTGCCGCCAGAGTTGCGTCCATTGGTTCCTTTGGATGGTGGTCGTTTCGCGAGTTCTGATTTGAATGATCTTTACCGTCGTGTAATTATCAGAAATAACCGTCTGAAAAGATTGTTAGAAATCAAAGCACCAGAAGTAATCCTTCGTAATGAGAAGCGTATGCTTCAGGAGGCAGTTGATTCATTATTTGATAACTCTCGTAAATCCAACGCAGTAAAAGCGGAAGGTGGACGTGCATTGAAATCTTTGAGTGATATTCTTAAAGGTAAGCAAGGTCGTTTCCGTCAAAACTTGTTGGGTAAACGTGTGGATTATTCAGGTCGTTCTGTAATTGTTGTAGGACCAAGTTTGAAACTACACGAGTGCGGTATTCCAAAAGGAATGGCGGCAGAGTTGTTCAAACCTTTCATTATCAGAAAATTGATAGAGCGAGGTATTGTAAAAACAGTGAAATCTGCGAAAAAACTGGTTGATAGAAAAGAGCCAGTGATTTGGGAGATTTTAGAAAATATTATGAAAGGTCACCCGATTATGTTGAACCGGGCACCTACACTTCACCGTTTGTCAATCCAGTCTTTCCAGCCTCGATTGATTGAAGGAAAAGCAATTCAGTTGCACCCATTAGTTTGTGGTGCATTCAACGCCGATTTTGATGGTGATCAGATGGCGGTACACTTACCGTTGAGTCACGCGGCTATTTTGGAAGCGCAAGTGTTGATGCTTTCTGCACACAACATGTTGAATCCACAAGATGGTTCTCCAATTACACTTCCTTCTCAGGATATGGTTTTGGGTCTTTACTACATTACAAAAGAAAAGATCGGAACACCAGAGGAGCCAGTGAAAGGAGAAGGTGGAAAATTCTATTCTCCAGAGGAGGTGATTATTGCTTTCAATGAAGGAATGTTGGATTTGCATGCAAAAATCACTTGCCGTATTCAGGAAGAAGATATGGAAGGCAACGTAACAACCCGTCGTGTTGATACAACTTGTGGTCGTGTGATTTTCAACCAAGCTGTTCCTAAAGGAATTCCTTTTGTAAATGCGGTAATGTCTAAAAAGGCATTGAAGGTTATGATTGGAGGAGTGATTCGTAAAGCGAATTTTGATGTAACAGCGATTTTCCTTGATAAAATCAAAACATTAGGATTTAACTGGGCATTCAAAGGTGGATTATCATTTAACCTTGGAGATCTTATCAATCCTTCCATTAGAACCAAAACTCTCGAAAGAGCACAAGGTGAGGTGGATGAAGTTTGGGAAAATTACCAAATGGGTTTGATTACAAATAACGAGCGGTACAATCAAATCATTGACCGGTGGACATTTGCCGATAACCGTGTGACAGATACTCTGATGAAAGAGTTGGCAGCACACAAGCAAGGTTTCAACTCGGTATACATGATGATTGACTCAGGCGCGCGTGGTTCTAAGGCGCAGATTAAGCAGCTGTGTGGTATGCGGGGACTGATGGCAAAACCGAGAAAATCTGGTGATACTGGTGGAGCGATTATCGAGAATCCGATTCTTTCCAACTTCGTAGAAGGTCTTTCTGTATTGGAATACTTTATCTCTACTCACGGTGCGCGTAAAGGTTTGGCCGATACAGCATTGAAAACGGCAGATGCGGGTTACTTGACTCGTCGTTTGGTGGATGTTGCTCAGGATGTTGTAATCATTGATGAAGATTGTCATACACTTCGTGGTATGAATACTGCTGCGAAAGTTGAAGGAGATAAAGTTGTTGAAACTTTAGCATTTAGAATCGGTGGTCGATATGCATTGGAAAATGTGCTTCATCCGGAAACAAATGAAGTTTTAGTAGAAGCATCTGGTTATATCAGCGAAGATATGGCAGATCACATCGAAGAAATTGGTGTGGAAGAGGTTGCTATTCGTTCCGTTTTGACTTGTCAAATAAAAAGAGGAGTTTGTAGAAAGTGTTATGGTAAAAACTTGGCTTCTGGCCGTATCGCTGAGATGGGTGATGCAGTAGGGATTATTGCTGCACAATCGATTGGTGAGCCGGGTACACAGTTGACACTTCGTACGTTCCACGTCGGGGGTATCGCAACAGTCGGAAAAACGGAATCAGAAACGATTGCGAAATTCGATGGTATTGCGAAATTCGATGATTTGAAATCTGCAATTTCTAAGAACGACCAAGGTGAAGCTGTAGAGGTTAACTTCTCTCGTACTTGTGAATTTAAGATTTTAGAACCTGTAACAAACCGAATCTTATTCGAATCACACGTGATTTATGGAGCTGAGGTATTCATTAAAGATGGAGCTGAAGTTAAGAAAGGAGATAAAGTTTGTAGCTGGGATCCATTTAACGCAACGATTGTATCTGAGTTTGGTGGTGTTACTGAATTCGAATCTATTGAAGAGGGGGTAACTTTCCGTACAGATAGAGATGAGGTAACCAGTAAAACTGAAAAAATCGTAATTGAATCTAAGAACAAGAAGAAGATTCCAACTATCAAAATTGTTGATAAATCAGGAGCAGTTCTTCGTTCATATACGCTTCCAGTGGGTGCATATATCAACATCGACGATGGTGATGCAGTAGTGCCTGGACAGACGATTGTAAAGATTCCAAGGTCGATGGGTAAGATTCAGGATATTACGGGTGGTCTTCCACGGGTAACTGAGTTGTTCGAGGCGCGTAACCCTTCTAACCCAGCAGTAGTTGCTGAGATAGATGGTGTGGTAACCTTTGGAAAAATCAAGCGTGGTAACCGTGAGTGTATCATTGAAGCAAAAGATGGTCAAGTCCGTAAATACTTGATTTCATTGTCTAAGCATATCTTGGTTCAAGATGGTGATTTTGTGAAAGCAGGAATGCCATTGTCTGATGGAGCAATTACGCCAAAAGACATTTTATCTATTCAGGGACCATTCTCAGTACAACAGTACTTAGTGAATGGAATTCAGGAAGTATATCGTGCACAAGGTATTACGATTAACAACAAGCACATTGAGGTAATTGTACGTCAAATGATGCGTCGTGTTGAAATTCTTGATGCAGGAGATACAACTTTCTTGGAAGGTGAAGCGATTGAAAAATACGATTTCTTTGAGCAGAACGATTGGATTTTCGATAAAAAAGTTATTACTAAATCAGGTGATAGCGGTAAATTGAAACCGGGTCAAATCGTTACTGTGCGTCAAATTCGTGAAGAGAATTCATTCTTGAAACGTAATGATAGAAAAGGGGTTGACTCAAGAGATGCAATTCCAGCAACTTCTAAACCAATCCTTCAAGGTATTACCAAATCATCTTTGGGTACTGAAAGTTGGATTTCTGCGGCTTCGTTCCAGGAAACAACCAAAGTATTGAGTAGCGCAGCAATCGCAGCGAAGAAAGATGTATTGAATGGCTTGAAAGAGAATGTAATTGTTGGTAAATTGATACCTGCAGGTACTGGTATGAGAAGATTCGACGATATGGTTGTTACGACTGCCGAGGTGTATGAGGCAAATAAGCAACGATATGAACTATTGGAAGAAATGCAAGAAGCTGGAGTTGAAGAATAACCAACTTTAGTTGCAGAATATAAATCCCGGATCTTGTAAGAGATTCGGGATTTTTTTATTTAAATGGTATGAAAATTAGGGTACATAATTGATTTGTATGTCATTAAATGAAACACACTAAAATGAACCAGTTAAAAATATTTTTTCTTTTCTTTTCTTTCGGAATTTTCAACGTCGCTTTGGCTCAAGACCAAATAACCATCAGCGGCTACCTTACGGATGAGACAAATGGAGAGGCGCTACTTTATGGGAATATTTTTATCCAAGGAACAACCATAGGAGTTACCTCAAATGAATACGGATATTTTGCATTGGATATCCCTTCTGGAGAAGAAGTAATCGTTGAGTTTTCATATCTCGGATATCAATCAGCAGGTAAATCGTTGACGCTAACGCAGGACACTAAATTGAATGTTGGTTTAGTGCCCGATGGTGCTGTTTTGGAAACGGTAGAAGTTGTTGCCTCCAAAATTAGTGCTGCACAAGAGCAAGTACAATCTACTACGATGAGTTCAGTAAACGTTCCGATCGAGCAGATCAAAACGATCCCGACGCTTGGAGGTGAATTGGACATTATTAAGGTCGTTCAGTTATTACCTGGTGTTACCAAAGGAGGAGAAGGGAGCACCGGTATGTTTGTACGAGGAGGAGATGCTGACCAAAATTTAGTTTTATTGGATGAGGCGACGGTTTATAATATCAGTCACTTGTTTGGTTTCTTTTCTGTTTTTAATGCAGATGCGATTAAAGATTTGACCTTAATCAAAGGAGCTTTTCCAGCTTATTATGGAGGGCGACTTTCTTCTGTTTTAGATATTCGTATGAAAGAAGGGAACAAAAAGAAATTTCATGGAGCAGGTGGTATCGGTTTACTTTCTTCTCGAATCAGTTTGGAAGGACCGATTCTGAAAGACAAAGCTTCCTTTCTTATCTCTGCAAGGAGAACATATATTGATAGAGTTTTTAAAGCAGTTGATATTCCTTTACCCTATTATTTTTATGATTTGAATGCAAAACTGAATTACACCGTATCTGATAAAGATAGATTGTTTTTTAGTTCCTATTTCGGAGATGATGTTCTTTCTTTTGATGAAAGTGATATTGGAGGTGAGGACGAAGAAGACTCAGATTTAGCCTTAGATTTTGGTTTTAAGATCGGCAATTTTACGCAAACACTACGATGGAATCATATTTACAATCCAAAGTTGTTCTCAAATTTATCGCTTATTCACACGGCTTTCAATTATGATATCAGTGGAAAAGTTGCCAAAAATTCCATTTTAATAAAATCAGAAATAAGAGATATTGGTTTGAAAATGGACTTTACTCAATTTGAATCTGATACTAAGAAGTATCGATTTGGTGGACAAATTATCAACCACCGATTTCGACCTAATATTTTGAGTACAGAAGGCTTGATTAGTGATTTTATTGGCGACCAAAGAGGGGATGTTAGAAACGCGCTTGAATTAGGCGTTTACGGAAATGCGGAATATAAATTTGGCGATCAAATAAAGGTCAATGGTGGATTACGCGTTTCTTCGGGTATCGTGAAAAACAAAACCTATGCTGGAGTAGAGCCACGTCTGGCAGGAACTTATTTGATAAATGATAAGCAATCATTCAAAGCGAGTTATTCGCGAATGTATCAATATATGCACTTGGTTTCAAGTGCGACGGTGGCATTGCCGACCGATTTATGGTACCCAGTTTCTGAAAATGTAGCGCCGCAGTCGTCTGACCAACTAGCCATTGGATATGAGCATTATTTTAAAAATCCAGATATTTCTATCAGTACAGAAGGTTATTACAAATGGATGCGAAATCTAATTGAATACCGAGAGGGGAGTAACCTCATTCTAAATAATAATTTTGAAGAACTGATGATTCCTGGGACTGGAGAATCTTATGGTCTTGAGTTATTAGTGAAACGCTCTTCTGGTAAAATGAATGGTTGGTTGGGCTATTCACTATCGTGGAGTAAGAGATTTTATGATGAGCTAAATGGTGGTAAACCATTTTGGGCAAAATACGATCGACGCCACACTTTAAGCTTGGCTTACAATTATAACATTACCAAACGATTCACTTTTTCAGCAGTTTGGGAATATTTATCGGGTGCAAGATTTACACCTCTGAAGGCGCAATACATCACTCCAAATGCCACCTTAACGAATGTTGAATTTATTCCAGTTTACACTGAAAGAAATGCAATTCGGATGTCGCCTTCACACCGGTTGGATTTGAATTTTGTAATCAAAAATAAACGCTCTCGATGGTTAAAAAGTGAATTTCATCTCGGCTGTTACAATGCTTATCACCGAGCGACTCCATACCGAGTCAATGTACGTTTGAATCCAGAAACGGGTGCGTTGGAATATGTTCAACCAGGGTTGTTTGGATTCATTCCATCGGTGGCTTGGAATTTTCAATTTTAAATGACGCAGATAACGGACTCGCTAAAAATTTAAATTTCAAAAAAAAAGAAATACACAATGAAAAATATAATCTGTTTTATATCCATTATCCTTTTGAATTTATTTATAGGATGTCGGCCAAAACCTTTGATCATCACTTTGCCAGAAGATCCTCCTCAAGTGGTTGTTTTTTCGCAATTAATCCCCGATGCAACGATTACTGTTTTATTAACAAAAACAATTTCTGCATTGAAGTTTAGTGAGGACGAAGGTGATAGTTTGAGTAATGATTTGATAAACACATTATTAGTTTCTGATGCTGAAGTGACGGTCAGTTATGACGGAAAAGTTGAGGAGTTATTTGAGTTGGCACCTGGTGTTTACAGCAGTTTAGGTACGCCAACTATAGCCGGAATTGATTACACTCTCCGTATCGAGACAGTAGAAGGAGAAATAATTACCTCAACTAACAGGATGTTGGAACAAGTTGGTTTTCACGAAGTTATGCCGCGATTAGTATCCGAAACTAGAGGAGGGACAGGTAGAAGAGATACAAGTATACGGTTAAATTATAAATTTGAAGACGCGCCAGAAGAAAATTGGTACATGATAAATGTATATAAAAGGAATAATGGTCAGATTGATACCACTAATATTGACATCAATGATTTTTTTAATCAAGGTTCCAATATTGAAACCCAGACAGTCCTTTTACCAGATTTTATTTTTGATGAACAGATAGTAGAGGGTAGTTTCGAAATGGAAGATGTTTCTACTCAAGATAGCATTGTGGTTACCCTTTCCAATATCAACGAAGATTATTATGATTTTTTGAAATTGAGAAATTCATCAGGTAATTTTCTTTCTTCTATCACAAGAGAACCGATTAGTTATCCAACAAATGTAGAGGGAGGATTAGGATTTTTTAACACACATTTTCCAGATGTGCAGTTTTTTGATTTGACGGAGTTGTAGATTTTAAATTCAAAAATCAACTTCAAAATTCAAACTCAAATTCGATAAAAAAAAGGAACATATAGTAATTTGGCATCATATGTGAAGTATCTCTAATGTAATCCAAAAAAATTAGAGTTATGAACAGATTGCTACCCATTTTGATTTTCATCTTACTATCTCAGATTGGCTTTGGTCAATACTATGAGGTAGGAGCATTTGTAGGCGCTTCAAATTATAAAGGAGACCTAAATGATGCCACAGCATTGGTTCCACATGAGTATAACCATGCACTTGGTGTCTCGATTCGATACAATGCTTATCGCTACTTTTCGGTTAAAGCGAACTTATTCAAAGGTCAAATCTCTGGAGATGATGCAAATTCCAATTTTGTAGAAACACAAATGCGGAATCTGAATTTTAGGTCAAACATCGTTGAGTTTTCAACTCAGTTTGAATTTAATCTTTTGCCGTATGCGATTCGAGAAGATAAAATAAGTGCCCCTTATCTTTTTGTTGGAGCAGGCGGAATGTATTTCAATCCGCAAGCGCAGATGAGAGGCAATTGGTATGATTTGCAACCACTTGGAACAGAAGGTCAAGGTCATCCGGGGCTTTCGGATGAAACGCTCTATAGCAAATTTCAAGCAGTAATTCCGATGGGTTTAGGATTCAAATTTAGTTTAAACGAAAAA
>CALHBQ010000294.1 GCA_937930815.1 uncultured Saprospiraceae bacterium
TTTCATCATTCAAGAGGTGGGATTACCAACTCAATTGTTTTTGGAGAAAATGCATACATGAATTCTGAAAGGGAGAAGATGAGCAATTTTGCCTTTTTGATGACGGGAAGTGTATTTATGGGAGGTATTTTCTTTTTTGGGTTATTCTTCTTTGGAAGAGAAAATAAAGACACCTTAATATTTGCACTTTTTTGCATTGTGTATAGCTATCGGATCGCTGGAACTGAAATGTATTTTTTACAAGGTATCTTCCCTAATATGCCATGGGAGCTCTCTATTAGAATAGAATATTTATCGCTATATCTCGCCGTTTTTTTTGGATTAGAATTTTTTAAAGAATTATTTCCGGAATATGTGCGTCGAGGAATTTATACCTTTTCTCGTGCTGTGATTTTAGTCTTCATCTTCTGTGCTTTAGTGCTTGATCCTGTTTTGTTTACAGGGACTATTAGTATCTTTTTGGCAACCACAGCAATATTAGTTTTGTATGGTGCCTATATATTTTTCAAAGCTGTTGTAAATGGACGAATAGGGAAGGTCTTTGCTTTCTCTTCAGTTATTGCATTGATAGGAATGGTGGGTGTACAAATAGCAGGTTACTACGGATTTATAGAAGGACATAGTTTTCTGTTCTATGCTGGGAATATTGGTTTCTTCATTTTTCAATCAGTAATTCTTTCCAATAGGTATGCTATTTCCTTTAAAAAAGCCACTCAAACTGCCGAAACTTCTAATAAAGCAAAAGCGGACTTTTTAGCAACGATGAGTCACGAAATTCGAACACCAATGAATGGGGTGATTGGAATGGCCAATTTGCTTTCTGAAACAGATTTGGACGCTGAACAAAAGGCTTATGTTGAAACCATTCGAATGAGTGGTGGTAATCTAATTACGATCATCAATGATATTTTGGACTTTTCAAAAGTAGAAAGTGGTAAGGTCGAATTGGAAAAATCTAAAATCAACTTGGAATCACTATTGGATGAAGTGAGTGATTTGTTTTGCCCAAAAATTAAAGAAAAAAATCTTCGATTTTACTATCTAATAGATCAGCAAGTGCCGCTAAATTTGATTGGAGATGATACTCGTATCAAACAAGTTTTGATCAATCTTATCAACAATGCTATAAAATTCACGCAAAAAGGAGAGGTGTTTATCCACGTCAAATCTTTGGAATCTAAAGGCAAAAATGTATCGCTTCAATTTGATGTTTCGGATACAGGCGTCGGAATTCCTAAAGAAAAAATGTCGCGCTTATTCAAAGAGTTTTCGCAGGTGGATTCTTCGATTTCAAGGAAGTATGGAGGTACTGGTCTCGGCTTAGCAATTTGTAAAAAATTGACGGAAGTAATGGGCGGAGAGATTTGGGTAGAAAGTAATGAGTTCGAAGGTTCAACTTTTTCTTTTTCGATAAAACTTGAAAAACAGTTAGATGTAATCGTTGAAAAAGAAGAAATAAAGCCAATAAAAATTGCCATCATTTCTCAACAAAATCGACTTGCTGAATTCTTAAACGAACATTCAAAAAGAAGAAATCACGATATTACTTTCTTTGAAAATGCAACGATTTTCCTTGAGTCAGAAATTACAAAATTTGAAAGAGTAATTCTTTGTAACGCAAATCAGTTTATCAAGATTCCTCAAATAATTGAGCGTACCAAAGGCCAATATTTAACGCTTATTACGCTTGGATTCGAAGTTCCTAAAACGTGGGAGACGGAATCGCATACCATAGAGTTTGTTTCTAATCGACTGACAGTAGGGCAAATCCAAAAGATTTTCGGCGCTACAATAACTAAAGAGTCGATTTGCTCCAAGTCTGTTCAGGCTGAAAATAAAGCAATTCTTGATGTTAATTTTGCAGCAGATCATCCGTTGAGAATACTATTGGTGGAAGACCATCCAATCAATCAAAAATTGGCACATACCGTTTTGAAAAAGCTTGGATATGAGACCGATATTGCTGGAAATGGATTGGAAGCGCTCAAGGCTTTAGAGCTGAAAACTTATGATTTGATTTTTATGGATATGCAGATGCCATTGATGGATGGTATCGAAGCAACGGAACAAATCATTGAGAAATATTCGGACGAAAGTCCAGTCATCATCGCTATGACAGCCAATGTTTTGGCGAGTGATAAACAAAAATGTTTTGAGGTTGGAATGCAAGATTTTATAGGCAAACCTATCAATTTCAAAACAATCGAAAATTGTCTTGCCAAATGGGAACCGCTCATCAAACAAGGAAAGGAACAGACCAAATTGTCTCCTAAGGCGTTAATCCCAAATCAGTAAGCCTTCTGGAAAGCACCTTTGTTTTTAGCTTATCTCCTAACTTGTAATGCACCATATTCTTTTGTTTTCGAAAATGTTCGGTCAAGAAATAATCCTTGAGCATTAGGTTTTCGGTATTCAAAACGCCCTCAATTTCTATGTAAGCTCTCAGCTCATTATCAATCACTTCGTATCCAATCCAGCTGTGTTTTAGTTCTTTTTCGTTTTGAAAAATCTGGAAATTGTCTTCAAAATATTGGCTGACCAAAGCTTCGTTTTCGTCGAGGTTAGCCTCGCTCAACAAATCGATTCCTTTTCTATTTAGGTCTTTTTTTAAGGCTTTTTCGAGGTCACCTACGATGGCGGTATGAATGATTTCAATTGACTTGTTTTGCTCGTTATAAACCAGATCACAAACACTGATGTGGTGATCATGTAAATTGAAAAAGGATATGAAAAGTAGTAAGTTTAGCATTGTTTTTTTATGTAGTTAGTCGCAAAGATAATAGTATCTTTTAGTATGTACGTGCATCTGTAAGGGCAATTCATGAATTGCCTTTACAGATGCGGTTGCACGTATGCTTATCCTTTAAACCGTTTTAAATCATCCTTTGAAAATGTCCATTCTGGTGTTTCGAGTTTGTTCCCAAAATCGATTGAATACCATGGACTTTCATCATCGTTAGGGTTTTTTAGAATCTGAGTTTCTTGAGCTGGCATATAACTTTGTGCTAAAAGGAAGACTTTATCACCTTGAACATTCTCTGCTAAGTCAACAACAATTACCGCATGCCCTGGGGAACCGCCCTGAATGAAAACATCTCCAATTTGAATCTCTGCAATATCAATAGACTTCATTTCTTTCGATAAGGAAAGTGTACCAGCGTATGAAAAGATGATTTCCAAATACTTCCAGAAAGTATCATAAGTATCAGATGTCGCTGTTTTTTTTACCCAAGAGGTTTTGTTGCCTTCCACTTTTACTCGATAACCTGCCTTCCATTTCGAATAATCAACTTGCCATCCATTCGTAAAATTGAAATGAATTTCGTCATGCTTGTTTTGTTCCCAAAGGTGTTCTGCACGCAAACGCATGACGGCGTCCGCGCATTGATGAAGGTCTCTTTTTCCTATTTTCAAATCAACGACGGCATCATAAACTCGTTCACTGGGTTTGATTGTTCCATCATGAAAAAGGACTTTTGAACCATGTGGTTTGAGTGGCAATTGTCTGAGATAAGTGGCAAATGAATTGGCTTCTCTTCTTTTTCTTTCAAAATTTTCAGGTGTTAAAAATCTGCTTTCGATTGTCTTTCCTTCAGGGTTGATTATTGATTTAGTCGCTTTGATTGGAGCGACTATTTTGTCATTCAAATTGCTCGTAACAGATTGGTTATCAGCATTTTGACAACAAATGAATAAAGCTACTATTAAAACACATGAGATACTTTTCATATCGAATCTAAATTGGTTCTCTCCAAAACGCAGCGAAATCTTTTTTATTGAAAAAAATTAGGGTGAATCAAAAAACGCTTGTCTAACTATTAGGAATTAAGTTTTTCATAATACCAAAAGCCTATCACCACAACTGTTAAAAACAAAGAAACTCAATTATGAAATTTACCCGAATTATTATCACCTGTTTAGCTTTTTCCTTTTTAGGAATTAGCCTTTTTGCTCAAACCGAATCAATCCCAAAAAATGAAATGAATTATGGCTTGGGCTTGAATTATGGCCTTTTCAAAGACCAAAATTTTTCACCTTTAAACTATTCAAACATTGGATTTGTAGGAACAATCGGATATGCTCGATATGGCAAAAATCCCAATACAATTTTCAGTACAAGTTTGGCAGTTAACTATAACGTTATATCGACAGCTGCTGCAGAGGTTTTTAATTCTGATTTGTATCAAGCTGACATCCGGTTTTCTTATTTGAAAAAATATTATCAAAAAGAGGATAAGCTTTCAATTTTTGTAGGACCCGAATTTCAATCAAATAACAGCCTGGTCCTTTTTAATGGGGTAAATTCTTTTACCTATTTATTCACCCATAGTTTAAACGTGAAGACAATGGCAACCTATAAATTAGGTGATAACCAATCATTAAAAATGGGCATCTCTATTCCGCTCGTAAATTGGTTGGTACGTCCTCCCCATGCAGGTTTCAACAAAACCACAGTAGACAATTTAACTAAGCCAGTAAGACTTTTAGTTGATGAAGGAGAATTTGCTTCTTTAAATAAGTACACTGCAGTAGATTGGAATCTGGAATACGTAAAAAGAATAAATGATAAATACAATTTGACACTCGGCTATGGATTGAATTTTCAACGAATTTTTGCAGACGAAAAGATGATTCGAGTGAATAATCAAATATCATTAGGCCTCACAAAACAGTTTTAAAATTTAATCCAAATATCCAATTTAATAAAATTAATACAATGAAAATCAATCAATTATATATTACCACATTCGTTATTTTAGGATTCTTTTCTTCTTGCAAAAAAGCAGTTTTGGGAGAAGAGCCAACCAATGATCCAGAAACTAATTTTGAATTATTATGGAATGACTTTGATAAACACTATGGTCTTTTTATCGCAAGAGGAATTGATTGGGATAGCGTTTATTCAGTTTATAGACCGCAAGTAACTGCTCAAACAACAGACCTGGAATTATGGGATATCGCTACAGAAATGATTGAAATTTTGGATGATGAGCACACCTTTTTATACGACACCAATCGCGATTTTTTTTACGGATCAGGTTCGGAATTCAGCGATATAGCTGTAGATGAATTTGATAGAGATCAAACGCTAAATACTTATGTTGAGACCTTAACTGACCTGACTGGTGACAAAGAATTTTCATACGGAAAATTAAAAAATCATGATATCGGGTACATTTACTTGGGGCGTTTTGATGATATGAAACCTAAAAAAATTGATCAAGTAATTGATGATTTGAAAGGCCACCAAGCTATTATTCTTGATGTAAGAAATAACGGTGGTGGATTTGATCAATATGCAGAAAGAATTGCTGGTGCGTTTGCCGATAGTGAAAAATTCATCTATACGGTTGAAACAAGAAATGGCCCAGAGCATGATGATTTTGATGAAATTCGAAAGTATTATTCAAAGAAACATGGCGACGAGCAGT
>CALHBQ010000295.1 GCA_937930815.1 uncultured Saprospiraceae bacterium
GACTCACCTGAGGTGGACAATGAGGTTATTATTTCGGCCAAAAATCAATACGCCAGAATCGGTGATTTTGTAAAAGTAAAAATTACTGGTGCATTAGATTACGATTTAGAAGCAGAAGTAATAAGTTAATGTTTAACAATATACACATTTAATTAATTATAATTTGTTACTTTTGTATCAATGTTAAAAATAACACCTAAATTTTAGTTACTTTTAAGGTAAGAACATAGTCTATAAATAGTCCTGATAAATCGAAAATTAAAAAATGGCTCTCGCCATAAAAACTCAACCCCCTTTCCTAACTGCTCTATTATAATCCATTTAAAAATTTTAAATCCTTCTTAAAATGCTCTTCAAAGTTTTACAAGTACAAACAAAAAGTACGGTAGCATTTCTATGTCTTTTCTTTTTGTCTGCCACATTTATGGTAGCACAAAACTGTAATTCTACCCTAGCACATTGGAATCTTGATGCATGTTCCCCAGGAACATCGTATGATGATTACACCGCTCAAACTAATTTTCCAGCAAACATGACTGGTAGTGCTTCTACTTTTTCAAGTATGGGACACCACTCATGTACTCCTGGAAATTCTGGAAGTGGTATTTGCCACTCTATTCACGATGACTGTACATGGGATGATAATAATCCTAATGCATTTCGTTTTTCAGTAGATGTTGCACCAGCAGCAGGTTACAAATCAACAATTTCTGGATTGAACTTCTTCGAAGCTGCACCTTTAAACTACACATGGTTAAATGGTGCAACTGGAGATAACGACCCTCCATCAAAATACGGCGTTCGTGTTTTGAAAGATGGTGTTGAAATTTTCCAACAAATTGAAGTTGCTACTTCTCCGACTTGGTCGTTAGAAGAATTTGACTTTTCTGGAAACATGGAATTCATGTCTGACAGAGCGGCAACTTATTCATTTGAAATCTTAGGCTACTGTCGCCAAGCAAATTCTCCGACAGGTTATGCTGTTTGGGATATTGATGAAATTATGGTCATTGGCTGTGCTCAATTAATTGACCCATGTGCTTCAGCTGGTGGAGACGCTGATGGTGACGGAATTTGTGCAAATGACGATTGTGACGACAACGATCCTAACGTGGGTAGCATGGCAAACGATATGGATTGTGATGGCATCCCAACTGCAATGGATTGTGATGACAATGATCCTAACGTTGGTAGCATGGCAAACGATATGGATTGCGATGGAATCACAACCGCAATGGATTGTGATGACAACGATCCTAACGTGGGTAACGATCCAAACGATATGGATTGTGATGGTATCCCAACTGCAATGGATTGTGATGACAATGATCCTAATGTGGGTAGCATGGCAAACGATATGGATTGCGATGGTGTCACTACAGCGAATGATTGTAATGACAATGATCCTAACGTTAGCGTCCCTGGTAATGCTTGTAATGATGGAAATCCAAATACAACAAATGATGTTGTAACTGCAAACTGTACCTGTGTAGGAACACCAGTAAATCCTAATGTTGATTGTCCTAACCTGAACGCAAATGTTGGAGATGCTTGTGATGATGGAAATCCAAATACCTCTAATGATCAAGTGCAAGCAAACTGTACTTGTGTTGGAACTGGAAACCCTCCTCCTCCACCGCCAGTAACTCCTGGATGCGATGTAGTTATCTCAGTAAGCGGTAATACTGTAACAATTCTTGGTGCAAACGATGCAATGAACTCTGTTAAAGTGATTGCAATGAATGGTGGCATTTTATACGAAATTAATAGCTGGACAGGTACCTTCCCTGCTGCGGTAACTTATACTTTCCCTGCAGATGGTAAATACTTTGTGCATGTACAAACTTACACTGCTGGCTTCGCAAGTCAAGTATGTGATATTTTTGAAACAATTATCATAGGAACACCTCCTCCACCTGCTGGTGCTTGTTCAATTACTGCTTCTGCAAGTAATGTTAGATGTGATGGTGCAGGTACTTTCTCATTTGATGTCACTGCTACTTCTGTAAATGGAGGAGCTTGGGGATTTGATGTTTTAGGAACCACAAGTATGATGAATATCAATGGGTCAACAGTAACCATTTCAGGAGTGCCAGTTGGTGCAGGTACAACTTTGACTTACATGGTTATCGACCATGACAAGCCATCTTGTACAACCACGATTAGTGTTACACCTCCTTCTACTCCTTGTAGATTGTTACCACCAACTGATGTTTGTGAAGCAGAGATTAATATCACTGGAAGAGATATTAATGTTACTGGTTTAACAAATGAATTCGTAGGTGTTAAAGTGATTGATGCTAATTTTGGAACTATCTTCCAATGCGATACTTGGGACGGCAACTGCGACGGAACTGCTGTTGATGTAACCCTTGACCAACCAGGAACTTACTACGTGAGTGTTGTAACTTACGATGCTGATTGGAATTCACTTTGTAGATTATTTGAAAAAGTAGTAATCTCTAACGAAGATGGTTTGACAAATCCGAATACAGGCATAAACGTTTTCCCTAATCCAGCGGAAAATAACGTTAACCTTAGAATGAATGGATTTGATAGTCAAGATATTGATGTAATGATTTTAAGTCAATTTGGAAGAGTTGTTAAAACATTCAAATTCGATGACGTTGAAGACCGTTCAAATATTCAATTGTCGCTTGAAGGATTAAACAATGGAGTTTACTCTATCGTTGTACTTTCTGATGATAAAGCGCCAATCTCTAAGAAATTAGTAGTTGGAAAAAGCTACAATAGCTCCTTCTTAGGTCATTAATCAACGTAAAATTTGATTAACTACATAGCGGCTGAATCCTTCTGGGTTCAGCCGCTTTTTTTTATAAACCAAATCAAAATTCCTATGTTCGACTTTCGTGAAAAAGAAAGTCAGTATTGTTTGGTTGAAAAGAGATTTAAGACTCCGAGACCACCTACCGCTCAAATTGGCGATAGAAGATGGCATTCCTTTTCTGATGGTTTACTTCTTTGAACCTTCGGTTCTAAAAGACCCACATTACGATATTCGGCATTGGCGATTCGTTTGGCAATCCTTGGCAGATTTGAATCAGCAATTATTAAAATTAGATTCGAAAATTCATATTTTTCACAATGAGGTCATTCCCGTTTTTGAAAAACTGAATGCTTCTTTTGATATAAAAAAAGTATTCTCTTTTCAGGAAACTGGTTTAAAAGTCACTTATGACCGTGACAAGTTGTTTTCTTCTTTTTGCAAAAAAGAAAATATACAATGGACTGAATATCAACAAAATGGGGTTGAACGCGGAAGAAAAAATAGAAATAATTGGATAAAGAATTGGCATGCATTCATGGAACGACCAACTGACAATCCTGATTGGAAAAAATTCCTTCCTTTTGATTTAAGTGCCAAATTTATATCAAAATTAGAGGAGCAACCGATTCCCAAAGAATTTTCAAAACCGAACATCAACTTTCAGGAAGGAGGTGAATCCAAAGCATGGGCATACATGCGTTCGTTCTACTATGGCCGTGCTCGAAATTATTCAAACCATATCTCCAAACCACATCTAAGCCGAAAAGGATGTAGTCGCCAATCGCCATATATTGCTTGGGGCAATTTATCCATTCGCCAAGTCTATCAAAAATATGAATTGGCTCGAAAAGAAAATTCCTACAAAAAAGCATTAGACAATTTTTCGTCTCGGCTTCGTTGGCATTGTCATTTTATTCAAAAATTTGAAATGGAGGACCGAATGGAATTCGTAAACATCAATAGCGGATATGATGACCTTAAAAGAAAATTTGAACCGCAACATTTCCTTGCATGGAAAAGAGGTCAAACTGGATTTCCATTGGTTGATGCCTGCATGCGCTGTTTGATTCAAACGGGTTACATCAATTTTAGAATGAGAGCAATGGTACTTTCCTTTTTGACGCATAATCTTTGGCAACATTGGAAAGAAGGTGCAGTTTGGTTGGCAAGTCAGTTTCTGGATTTCGAACCGGGCATTCATTACCCTCAAGTGCAAATGCAGGCTGGAGTAACGGGCATCAATACCGTTAGAATTTACAACCCGATCAAACAATCCAAAGACAATGATGAGCAAGGAATTTTCATAAAAAAATATGTTCCCGAATTACAAAACCTTCCAATAGAATTTATTCACGAGCCATGGTTGATGACAAAAATGGAACAACAACTATACGGGGTTGAAATTGGAAAAGATTACCCAAACCCAATCCTAAATTTAAAAGTTTCTGCAAAAGAAGCAAGAGACAAAATTTGGGCAAAAAAGAAAGAAGAGCAAGTCAGAAAAGAGAGTTATAAAATTTTGAAAAGACATACTTTGCCACGAAGAAAGATGCAATAAACAAATGAAAAAAACACTTAGATTAGTTTTAGGAGACCAACTTAATTCACAACATTCTTGGTTTCAAAAAGTCGATAAAAATGTAACGTATTGCATTTTTGAAATGCGACAAGAGACAGATTACGTTGCCCATCATATTCAAAAAGTGGTCGCTTTTTTCCTATCTATGAGAAATTTTTCCACTGAATTACAAGCCGCTGGCCATCAAGTAATTTACTTCAATCTTGATGATAAAAACAACCTTCAAAGTTTACCAAAAAATCTACTTTTCCTCATAGAAAAAAATGGGTTTGAGCATTTTGAATATCAATTGCCCGATGAATACAGATTAGATTTACAGCTCATTAATTTTTGTAAAAAGGAATTAAAAATAAGCTCGCAATCATTTGATTCAGAGCATTTTATGAGTCAACGACATGATTTAGAAAAATTCTTCGAAGGAAAGAAAAACTATCTCATGGAGTCTTTTTACCGTAGCATGAGAAAGCAATACAACCTTTTAATGGACGGCAAAAAACCATTGACTGGCAAGTGGAATTATGACAAAGAGAATCGAAAAAAAATGCCAAAAGAACATGTGCCTCCTCCCCCACTTTTGCACGAAAAAGATTGCTCAGCAATTGTAGATTTAATCAAAAAAAACAACGTAAAAACAATTGGAAATATTAAAGAAAAGAGTTTTGGCTGGCCAACTTCACGAAAAGAATCATTAGAAGTCTTGGATTACTTTTGTGAGCATTTGCTTCAGAGGTTTGGAACTTATCAAGATGCGATGAC
>CALHBQ010000296.1 GCA_937930815.1 uncultured Saprospiraceae bacterium
ATTGAGCAGAAGGAAATTGAGGCTTGGCATAACATCATTCGGGTGTTGGCGCATGAGATGTTGAACTCATTTACGCCGGTGAGTTCGTTGGCGACGACCATCAAAGGATTGACGGAAGATGAATCGAAAACTGCTCTAAAAGCAGCGGATTTGGATGATGAAACTGTTGAAGATATCAATCAGGCGGCAAATGTGATTCATCGTAGATCGGAAGGTTTGCTCGATTTTGTAAAAGACTATCGTACGATTTCTAATGTGCCAGTTCCTATTTTGGAAGAAGTAAAAATCAAGCCATTCATGGAGGACATTGAGTTGTTGATGAAACCGCTTTTGGAAAAAAATAAAATCGAATTTTCAATTGATAAAATACCGCCACGAGCGATTTTTGAAATTGATCAAAAACTTATCGAACAGGTTTTCATCAATATCATCGGCAATAGTGTACATGCGCTCGAAGGCGTTGAAAATCCTAAAATAGAAATCGGTTTTGACATCACTGAAACACAAATCAAACTCACTGTTTTAGACAATGGGAATGGTATTCCTGAATCTATAAAAGATCAAATTTTTATTCCATTTTTTACTACTCGAAAGGATGGGTCAGGGATTGGTTTGAGTCTTTCTAAAAATATTATGAAACGGCATAAAGGACAGTTGACTATTAAATCAGTGGAAGGAAAGTTTACGGAGGTTGGATTGATTTTTTCGAGAGTGAATTGAACGACTTGCTTAAAGCGACTTGCCGATAGTGATGAAGTGGAACGCGGATCAGCCACGGCGGACACGTGACGCGGATGAACGCGGGTTTACGCGGATTTTTTCTCACCTAACGAGTACTTTGAAGTACGCATAGCTATGTCGCCTTATTCTTGGAATTTATTTCTATTAATTGCCCAACAGCTTTGGAATGCAGCGGCGTTTCGATTCCCAATCGCTTTCCAATTTTCACAATAATTCCACTCTTTGCACCAATCTCAATTGGTTTGCCTGCAAGTCTATCCGAAAGCATTGAGCTTCCTTTTTCTGGTGGGTATGATTTTAATTTTCGGAGTAATTCATTTGTGTAGTTTTTGTGAATTTTTGCGCCATCTGCTAATGCTATTTTCATAGCTTCATCAATCAAAGCTAAGTATTCGTTTACAAATCTTGGTTGGCTGAAAATCTCACAAGTGTTTAAATTCAAACAAGTGATGGCTCCTAACGAAGCGCTTTCAATTAGCTTTTTCCATGAGGCAGTTTTGAAATCGGCAACTTGATGAAATTCGATTTTTTCTTTATTAAAAAGGATGGAAAATTCGGATGCTAACTCGCTTTTGGGAGTGGTGATTTTTGCTTTTGAAAATTGTTGATAAACGCCTTTTTTATCCAATTGAGTTGGACAGTCAATCATACATTCGAGTATTTGACTTGCATCCAAAAATGGAAGGAGGGGTGCCTTTAGATTTAATCCATTTCTAATGACAGCAACTTTTGTTTTTGAAGTAATTAGATTTTCGAACCAATTTTTTGCACTTTTGAAATGATGTTCTTTGAGACAAATAACCAACCAGTCTAAATCATAAATTTTAGTTGCAACTAATTGACAATCAATCGGATAGGCCTTTTCGCCGAAAGGCGTATTGATTTTTATCTCCTCTTTTTTTGAACGATTAAAATGGGATAATTCGAGCCCCAAATTTTCAATCAATTGAGAAGAAATAACCGAACCTATTGCTCCAACGCCCAAAACACCAACGGAACTTTTCTTCATAAAAATTGATTTAGAATCCAAGATCTTTAATATTTTTCACCCACCAAAATTTAGCAACATGGAATCCACCGCAAAACAATTTGGAACTGCACTCGACAATGATGATTTTGCTTTGGCTCAAACCACTTTATCGGATGATTGCAGATATGAAACAGGAACGAAAACGCTAATCGGTCCTGAAGAAATTTGTAATTCCTATGAAGTAAATATGATAGCTGGCAGAAAGAAATTTGATGAATTAGAATGGGGTAAGTGTCGCATTGAAAAATTAAACGAGTATCAATTTTATGTTCACTTTTGTGATCATTTGACCAAAAATGGAATAACCCATACTTATCGGTGCAAACAAAAATTGACGCTAAATGAGGCCGGCAAAATCTGTTTGATTGAACATGAAGAAATACCGGAGGAGCGAAAACAATTAAATGGTTTTTATAAAAAAGTTGGACTAAAGTAATACTTTTAGGTATTTTCTAATTCTAATTAATTTTCAGTTATGAAAGATGAAATTTTAGACGACCTCTTGGCAACAGAAAATCCAACGACTCCAATTTATGCTACTTTTTGGGATAGAGTTTGGGCAAGTGTATTAGATACATTGGTTCTTGCACCTTTGATTTTTTTGAGCTTATATAATATGCTGAATTGGCAAATTATGTCACTTTCTATTCTTGCTTTACTTTTAAATGCAGCTTACAAACCATTCTTAGAATGGAAAAGAGGAGCCACGATTGGGAAGGATATGATGGGGATTAAAGTGGTCGATGAAGACCTAAAACCAATCGATTTGTCGCATGCTTTAATTCGTTATTCGCCATGGGCGGTAAGTGTTTTCTTTAGTTTGATTGGTGTTTTTTATTTTTATAGTTCAGAAAATCTATCGACCGATTTAACTTTTATGGAACTTGCAAAACTTCAAGAAAACCCATTGACCAATATTCAATCGCTATATAGTATTCTGTTTTTGATCATAATCATTACGCTGATTTGGGATAAAAAGAAACAGGGGTTGCATGATAAATGGGCGAAAACTTTGGTGGTGAAGAAGTAGAAGTTTCTTAAATTTGATTGACTAAATTTCAAAACTAAAAATTTGGCTCAGCCAAGTTCATTTTATTAAAGTTATCAAAAAAAACAAAACATGAAAAACTTAATCCTTTTCCTTGCTGGAACATTAATTTTTTTTTCTTCTTGTAAAGAGGATATGGCGTCTGTTGATCCTGATCCGCGAAATGCATTTATTGGCAAAGTGCTTCCTTGTAATGATTATCTATCGGCTGTTATAGATAGAGATGATAGAGGTGAAAACTATGCAGCTTTTACACTTTTTCAAGACAAGATGATTTTTGGAGGAGAAGATCGAATTATTCTCAAAAATTCATTGAATGAAGATCCTTTTAAAGTTATTGAGGAGCGGAATATGGATATAAAAGACTTCCTTGTTTTCGAAAATAAATTATATGCTTATGGTTCGGGTGGCATTTTTGAAATTGATGTGAATTTTGAAATGAGAAGAATTTCTGATTTGATCTGTCGAAGGATGAATGTTTTCGAAGATCAGATTCTTTTACTTGCTACTCCTCAAATTTCGTATGAGGGAGATAATAGATCGAATAATATTCTAAAATTAGATCTTCAAACGGATTCATTAGAATTTTATACAAATCAACTTGACACAAATCTAACTCGCTCGCTTTATGATTTTGTAATAAATGGAGACGAGATTTGGGCGAATGAAGGAGGAAGAGGTGAGATTGGTATTTTTAAATTTAAAAGGAACGAATTAGTGAAATTCTTTTCAGCTGAAAATGATTCAGGTCTAGAACAAGTTGAATATCCAAGCAATGATCATCTCCTTGTACATGATGGAACGATCTATTATTACATTAATAATGGATTAACCGATTACTTTTTGAAAAACGAAACAGGGGAGCAATTTGAGTTTTTAAAAATGTACGAACCCATATCTGAGCAATCAACATTAGAAGATATATTTATTATTGGTTCGCCAAATGCAGTGAAGGTGATAAGAGACAGTATTTATATCGCATCTACAAATAGAGGAATATTCAAATTCGGTCTTTCGAATGATGATTTTGAAATTAATTATGTTAGAGATACACTTTTAACTCAAAAGCATACGACTAATTTTTATATCGATGAATTTGATAATCGTCATTTCTTTATCAATAATTATGATGAAGTAACACAGATCAATTGTTTCTAATTGTAAACAACTTCATATATAAGAATCGTAGATTTACAAAAACAACAAAATGAAAAATACAGAAAAATTAATCGAAGCATTTGGTGAATTAATCTATGTCGTAGCAATGGCAGATGGTTCTATTCAAAAAGAAGAACTTGACGTCATCGAAAAGCGACTCGCAACACACAAATGGGGAGAGGATATCAAGTGGTCGTTTAATTATGAAGTAAAGAAAAATGGCTCTATTGAAGATTTGTACAAAAAGCTAATCATCAATTGTGAAATGCATGGTCCAGATCCAGAGTACAAATTTTTGTTAGAAGTTTTGGAAGAAGTAGCCGATTCCAGTAGTGGAGTTGATATCGACGAAAAAGATGCAATTGATAGTTTTCAAAGACAACTGACTCGGAAATTTAGAGAAGATATTGAGCGGATCAATGCTTAGATCTATTGCTTTTGATCCAAAAGAGTCGGACACCTTTAAGGTGTCCGACTCTTAATATATAAATTGCTTTATGACTACTGCTTCACAATCCTTTTCACCGTCTTCCCTTCTCCATCAAAAAGGCTCAACAGATAAGTGCCATTGGCAAAACCATTCAAATTAACTTTCACGGAAGTGCGATAATCACTCTCGAATGATTTTAACTTTCTACCTAATAAATTATGCACTTCTATTTGATAGTTTTTAGATTCATTTTCTAAAATATTCAAAACCAAATCGCCTTCTGTTGGGTTGGGCAAAACTTCAAAATTGATATTATTATAAAGGTTTTTCGTTCCTGAAGTCAGGTCAAATGATTTTGAAAAATCAACCGTTTCAAAAGCATCGCCGTTTTGATAAATTCCTTTTGAAGTTGGAATACTAACCGTGATATTTGCTGGATAAGGTGCTCTCAGTTTGAGGCGAATACGACCTAATTTCCCAGAACCATTTTTCCCGATTTTATCTGTTCGAGCGATAGAAGTTTTTAAAATTTTATTGCCACCAAAACTCTTTTGAACAGAAACCAAATCTGTATTTGGCACACCTGCCCAAGAGTTTGAATAATCTGCAAACGCAGAGTCAGGATGCGCCAAATCAGCATCATAAATAAAGTCGTAGGCCAATCCGTAGAAGTCGTCAATATTGGTTTGACCATC
>CALHBQ010000297.1 GCA_937930815.1 uncultured Saprospiraceae bacterium
GTCGGATTCCAATAGTTTGACCCCAGGGGTCAATACACTGGAATGTTATCAACATCCACCTCTTTTAGGTGGGGTCAAACCATTGGAATCAGAGGGTCAAACCTTTTTGGAATTGGGGGGTCAGTTGCAGTGGAATATACAACTATATAAAAAGTCAGAAATTTTCTCTACTAGTTCATTATTCCCTGAGATAAGAGCTTCCTGAATATATTTAGGTTCAGCTTCGTCTGACAAACGATTGAGTTGACTTTCTGTGATAATATCAAAATTTAAATCTTCAAACTCTTTGTAATTTTTTGGATTTTTACCAACTAAAACGTGAGTAACCTCGGTAGAAACCGTTTTGATAACTTTGCCTCCAATTTTTTCAAATAGTCTTTTTACCTCTCCTTTTTTCATTGAGATATTCCCTGAAATCACGAGTTTTGATTCGGAGGTTATTTTTGAAATGCCATCATTTGATTCGGCAATTTTAGAAAGGTCATTGAGACATGCGGCTTTTAATTTTGAATAATTTATGTTCAAAAGTGCTAATAAATCATATACTGGTAATTCAGGCAATTGCTTGGATTGCACTAACTGAATAATTATTGGTAAATTTTTTATTTGTTCTTCTTGACTTAGAATTGAAGAACCAAGTTGGTATCCAATTTTTAGTAACTCTTTAGCATTAACTTTAGTTATTTGGTTTGAATGATTTTTGAAATTCGTCAAATCATGGAAATATAGCGCCGATGTAATTGGTAGCTTTTTATTTGTAATTAGGAGGTACGGATTTAATAATTTTGGACCTGAATAAAGATTTAATCTTTCTAATCCGGGTAATTGATTAAGGAAATCGAGTGATTCAAATGTGTAGTTTAGTCGCAAGAAACTTAACCTTCTTAAATAAGTAAGACTTGTCCAATCTGATGGTATTTTTGAAAAGCTGGTTGCCGAAATTGATAGGTTATGTAATGAAGAGAATTTGAAAATATTATAAAAAATATTGTCTGCTATACAATTCTCTATATTTAAATTAAAAATTTTCCAATTATAGAAAGGAGTAGGTAAGTCATCTAAGTTGAAATTAATGATAGATGCGAAATTGGTTTCTTTAAAACTTATTTCAGATTTTAAAAGGTAGATTTCTGCTTCTTCTTTTGAAAGCCCATTGATAAGAATACGATAACTTGATTCATTTTTTGAGGTATCAATAAAATGTTGAAATACTTCTTTTCGACCCGGGTGATTTTTTGAAATATTGGCTATATAAATATTAGGCGCAAAATATTTTGTTCTTTTGAAATCAGTAAAATAAAGCTCTGACTTTACTTCATTCTTGAAAAAAAGATCTACGATTTTGGTTTGAAAATTATCATAATTGCCATAAATATATTCACTTATTTTTTCAACAAATAAAGATTCAAAATCCCTTTTTAAAAATCGAAAGTACGATTCTCGTATTTCTCTTTTTTCTGAAAACATCATCACATAAATAAGTAATGGTTTTAGATTTTTCGGAAACTCATCAAATTTTTTTACCATTTCCAGAACAAGCACATCTAATTCACCCTTGTTTGAATAAATTAAATCTGCAATTTTTATTTCGTTTTCTGTCCAGTCTTCTCTTTTCATATAAAATGGTTTAAACTAAAATGTCACAATTAGGCAAAGCCGTTTTTACCTTTTCAGAAATTTCTAATGATTTAAAAGTGTGTCCGTCTGGGCGATTAAATCGCAAGTCTAAAGTTTTTAAATTTTTGGCGTATCGGACTGTTTCTGGAAAGGTATTAAATTGGTTCATTTTTAAATCCAATATTTCTAAATTTTCTAATTCTCCAATCGCTTTGGGTATTGAGCCGAGAAAATTATAAGAACAATCTAAATGTTTTAAATTTTTTAATTTAGAAACGTCAGCAGGTAGTTTTGTCATTTTACAATTATGAAGAATTGCCTTTTCTATATTCGGATGTTTGTCGGCTACTTCAAAAGTTATTTTAACTGGGATTTTTAAATTATACAAAATTGCTTCTTCTGGATTTTGCCAAGTTTTGAATCCCAATCCTTTTGTAAAATTGAAACAATTATCTTCCACCAAGGCACTCATCGCCTCAGAACGAATATCGGATTCTGCATGAAAATGATACAAGATGTATCGTAAGCCTCTTCCAAGTTTTTGATGAAAAATCAAAGATAATTTTGCTGCCATTTCACGCGAAGTTTTCTTTGCCAAAGCCTCCAGTTTTTTATTGGTTGCTTGTGCTTTTTCGGTAAAAATGGCAGTGAATCTTTGAGCATCATTTATTAATGGAAGTAGTTCAGCTGGTGCATTTTGTTCTAATAATTTTTTGGCTGTTTTTCTTGCTTTTGCATCAGGGCAGGTTTTTTGGACAATCAATAAATCTTCCATCAAATTAGCAGGAACGCCACCTGTTTTTAGTAATTCCAAACCGACATTTACATTCGCTGGTTCAGGGCTTAGCAACATGGCTACCACTTTCTCAGAAATCGAATCATCGCCTGACTGAGCAGCTTGCTGTATGAATTTTGGTTTTTCTAAATTTACTAACTTACCTATCTGATTTTCTGTAATTAACTCGAAATCTAAGCCTTCAAGTTTCTCATATTCTTTAGGATTCTTTCCTATAATTACATGTGTAACTTCTGGCGTAAACTTAGTGGTTGACTTGAACACTAATTCTTTTATCTGTTTGGCCAATTCAGTTTTTGTGACGCTCGGTGTTCCTAAAATCCAAACAAGAGATTCTTTATTTATGGAGTTAATCCCTTTTTTACTTTGAGCCAATTCGTTGAATCGATTGGTGCAAACATTTTTAAGTTTTGTAATAGGAATAGTTGAAATGGCTACTAATTCATGGATTTCCAGTTTGGGAATATCGTTTAAATTTTTCAAATTGGTGAGCATGTGAAAATAATGTTCTTTTTTTGTTTTATTGAGGTTTGATTTTGCAATGGCAGTGCCCAAACTTAGTACTTCCTGCAATGGTAATTGGAAAACATTTCGTCCATTATTCAATTGGTAAATTCCATGATTTTTAAATAATGGGGTAGTGCTCAAAGGTACTTTTTTGGGAGTAAGTAGCACATTCGGATTATCAATTAAATCCTCAAGAATTGTTAGATTTTTTAAATTGGGTAGTGTTTCCGTAAAGCGAAAATTGTCGAAAACATGCCAGGTTGAATTAAATGTTAGATCTTCCAAGTTTTGCATTTTGCTCCAATCTTCTGGAATTGGAGTAACCTTCGTCTCAACAATCCTCAAATTTTTTATTGAAGGAAATCTAAAAATGAAATCATGAAATCCAACCGCTTTGCAATTTCTTATCCAAATGCGGGAGAAAGGAATGTTGAAAATTTCCTCAGGCAAATTTTCAATTATTTGATTTTCGAGATTAAGTAAATTGCAGTTAGCTAAGTTGATTTGAGGGTGATTTAAATAATAGTTTAACTCCTCCGTAGAAAAAAGACTTATATCCAAAGTATGCGTGTGACCCTTGATTTTTGAATTAATAAATGCATCAAATACCTCTTTCCTTCCAGGATGGTTCCACCTATCAATTTTGAGAAATAACTCTAAAGACCTATTCGTTCTTTTAAAATGGGTGTAATAAATCTCCGCTATTTCTTGATCAGAAAGAACCGTTTTGAGATATGAATAGCTGATACTATGGTATCCAGAATTTACTTTTTGCTTTAAGTGAACATATAGATCTCCACGGATTTGTGTGCCAAAAAAAATCAAGTATTCTTTTCTAAGTTCTAAGTCAATATGGTTGATGACGAGGGAGGTAATTAGTGGCAATAAATTTTTTAATGAGCCTTTATAGTTTTTCAATATTTCCAATACCAATCGGTCATTAATGGGTTCATTAATGTAAAGTAGGTTTGCGATTTTATTTTCTTCGGAAGTCCAGTTGTCTCTTTGCATAGAGTATTTTTAAAGTCGAATTTTATAAATTTTAAGTTTAGAGGTTTCGGTTGTTTCTTTTTGTAATAAACTGCAAAAGCTGTTTTTCAGAGATTAAATCAAAATCCAAATTTCTTAATTCTCTATAATTTTTCGGATTTTTTCCAATCACAACATGGGTCACATTCGGTAAGAATTTAAAAGTTGATTTGATATTTAGCTTTTCTAAATCAATTGTCAAATTCATTTTTTTAGTACTTAGTTTGCCCAAAATCCAAATCAAGGACTGGTCTGCCATCAGTGTATTTATTCCGTTACTATCTTCTGCAATTTTGTTTAGTCGATTAAAACAAACTTGGTTAAGTTCATAGTAATTAATTGTTAATAGGTCTGCTAATTCATGAATATGCAATTCAGGTAGATTTGTCAAATTATCCAACTTAGTAATCATTTCATAGTAATGCTCTTGTATAATGAAAAAAAGATTTGATTTCCTGATAGCTGAACTGAAATTTATCACTTTTTTCCAAGGCATTTTGAAAACATTACCATGACCATTTACACAAAATGAACCAAATGCTTCGAGGCTTGGCTCATGATATAGTATAAGTTTTTTTTTGTTTAAAAAGATATTTGGATTTGTTGCTTCATTATTTCCGATAGAAAAGTTTTTTAAATTAGGAATTGTATCTAAAAAATCAAGATTTTTAAAACAATGACTATCTGAGAATAGATTCAAGTCTTTTAAATTTTGAAATTCTTTCCAGTCTTTTGGAATATGATCGAGTTTCATTTCTTCAATCTGCAAAAAAGTCAAATTTGGAAAACTAAATACAAACTCAAAAAGTTTTTCTCCAATACACTTTTTAAGGTATAGTCTTTTAAAGTCTAATTGGTAAATTTTTTTTGGTAGATCGTCCAAAATTTCATTTTCAATAATCATTGTTTGAGTTGAAAAATTGACCTTCGGATGTGACAAATATGTTATTAATTCTTGTTTTGTAAACATGTTTATTTCAATCCCACTTCCTGAACCATATTGGATTCTAAAATCTAAAAATGCTTTAAATGCTTTTGCTCTTCCTGGATGATAATCTGAAGCCGTTTTCAAAAAGATTCTACTCATATCCTTGTCTCGTAAAAAAGCAGTAAAATATATTTCAGCAGCTATTTTTTTAGAATAATTGTCTTTAATAAAAAAGGAATCATAGCCAGTTGTAAATTCTTGTAAATGTTTTTTCTGAATTTTGTTCAAATACTTATCAAGCACTTGAATTAGTTCTTGCTTTATTGAAGGGATTGATGCTTTCATTGCAACGGAAAGTACTGGAGCAAATAGATTACCAAGTGGCTTATTCCAATTTTTTATAATTTCTAAGGCCAATTGATCATTAACTTGGTCGTTAGTGTAAAGTAAAGCAGCAATTTTATTTTCTTCCTTTGTCCATTCTTTCCTTTCCATAAAATTTGTTTAAAGTAAAATTTTGCAATTAGAGAGTTTGAGTTTTAACTCATCAGAAATTTTGGGAGCATGAAAACCCATATTTATTCGATTGGATTTCAGGTTCAGTGTTTTTAGATATTTTAGTTCGCCTAATATTTCAGGCACTTCTTCAAAGCTATTCATGGAAAGATTGAGATGTTCCAAGTTTTGAAATTCAGAGAAGAACTCAGGTAAATCGGTTAAAAAATTATAAGACAAATCAATCTTTGCAGCTGATTTGAATTTTTGAAATTCAGCAGGTAAATCTTGAATTCTACAATTGTGAAAATTAGTCTCTACAATATTAGGAAACAAATCAATTACATCAGACGGGAATTTTGGAACTTTTACCCGATTTTTATTTTGCGGCTGATCATGATCATACCATTTCCATTGTGTGAATCGTAAACCTTCTGAATAATTAAAAATTTGATTTGTGACAAGTGATTTCAAAACAGCTGTTCTTGTTGCTGATGGCTCTTGATAATTAAATATAGCAAATTGCAACCCTTTTTTATACTTTTTAAATAACTCAATCGAAAACAATCCAGCTACTTCTAAAGAACCAGCCAACGAAATTTTCTTTAATTTTTTTCGTACATCCCACTCTCTAATTCTGTTCGAAAGTTTATAAAATTGTTGTCTATCATTAATAATTCCAATCCAATTTTCTGGGGCATTTTCTTTTAAAAGGGCTTTAGCGGTTTTTACCACATCCGAATTTTGAGAAGTTTTAGCAACCATTAATATTGGAATTAATTGCTCCTTTGGAACGCCGCCTGATTTCATCATTTCGAAGGCAATGATATGATTGGATTCATCTTCACTCGACAATAATTCTTTTAGTTTTTTATTAATATCGGAGTCCTTATCTTTTACAGCAGATTGTAAAAATTTTGGGTTTTCAGTCTCAAATATTTTCTTGAGTCTTTGCTCTGTGATAAATACATTTTTCCTTTGATTCATTTCATCAAACGGGGTAGGGCTTTTGCAAATCAAAATATGAGTGTAGGGATCATCTGTTTTTTTAGTAGTCTTCAGTCCTTTTTCTTTTAATATTGTTTTGGTTTCTTTAAATTCTGGCTTGCCAAGAATTAGAACAATCGATTCCTTATTGAGTGGAGTTTGCTCTAAATCTTTTTCAGATCGCTTAGCTATTTCTGCAATGCTTTTATTTTTTATTGGCGAAAAACTGACGTTTAAAAGTGAAATTAAATCTGAATCAGGCATTACTGGCAATGTATCAAAATCTGGCTTTTGCGAAAATTTATAAAAGAAATTTTCTTTTAAATTTTGAGAAATTTTTGCTTTCCCAATTGCAGATGCCATTTGTAAAATCACTTTGTCTTTTTGATGGAAAAGTCTTCTTTTACTTACTTTTTCAAATGGTTCTATTGATTTAAAACTTAAAGGATTTTTAAGTGGTAACCGTTTTTTTGTCAACAAAGAATAGGGATGCGCAATCTTGTTTGAACCAAGACTTATGCTCTTTAATCTTGGGAGCGTTTGTATGAAATCGAAGTTCTCAAATACGAAATCATTTTTATCAAATCGAAGTCCGTATAAATTCTGTAAATGGCTCCAATCTTCAGGAATGGCTTTCAGAGGAGTATTGAAAATATTTAATCGAGATAAACTTTTGAATCGAAATACCCCATGAGGAAAATTATCACAAATACAATTTTGGAGGGTAACTGATCTGAAATCTATATGAAAATCAGGCAAATCATTTAAATCAATTTTTGAAATAACACAATGAACATAACTATTGCCAAATGTTATTTCAGACAGATATTCGATAATTTCACCTTTGCTTAGATTCGGGATTCTAATTGCAAAGTGTTCGGATGAATTTTTCAAGAAATAATCAAATACTTCTCTTCTTTTTGGATGATGATGGCTGTCTGATTTTAAAAAAGTGACATAGGAGGTTCCCGTTCTTTTAAAAAAGGAGTAACTCATTTCGGCCCGAAATTTTGCCGGAATCCATCTATCTATAGAATTATCGTTTAATGCTTGTCGATGATCAAAGAATGATTCCCAATTTGAAAGGATTTTGGAAATGGGTAAATATTCTTTGAGCGCCTCAGCATACTCAGCTCGAACCCTTGCATCTTTTGTTGAAAAGAAAACCCCGATCAAAGACCCAATCATAGGCTCTTTGATATTGAGCGTATCAGTTAATTTTAAAACAAGTCTATCATTTAACCTATTGTTGGAATGGATTAACCGTTCAATTTTTTCCTCTTTTTCTGTCCAGTTTTTTCTATCCATAACGCTATATTTTTAACAAAGGCATCTTACCTTTTATGGTTTCTAAGTTTTCAACTTTTCCTTGACAATGGAATTCCTTCAATTTTTTTAGTTCAATAAAATCGATTGGAATGGTGATTGGTTTTTTAGAATAAATTCGGAAGTATCCTAATCTGTTCATCTGAGAAAATCCTTCAGGAATTTCGGATGTGTGATGGGCACTAATGGTTAATTTTTTTAGTTTTTTGAATTGATAGATTTCTTTTGGTAAAACGGTTATTCCTTCGTCAAAATTGATGGTTAGATCAGAAAGCGTTTCTAAATGTAAGAGTAATTTTATTGGAAATTCGGGTAGCGTATGATTGAGGATAAGTCGTTTCAATTGACCCTTAAAAATAGGATTTGAAAAAATAATATTAAATTCCTCAATGGTATGAAGTGGATAAATTTGTAAATAATGAGGTCTAATTAAATAGGACTCTATATGTTTTTCAAATACTTCTTTTCTTCCAGGATGGTCAGCTGCAGCTGACCAAAAAAATGAAGTATCAATTTCTCCAGTTGTTTTAAAATGAGCGAAATGCATATTTGCCAAAGACTCTTTCGAGAGAATGTTTCCCAATTTTCCAACTTTAAAATTAGAACCTCCAGAAGAAATCGCTTGCACTCTGTCCTCAGAGAGCTTACCTTTTAAAAATTTCCGAATTCGAGCTTTTAGATTTTTGTCTTTACAGGTTTTTGAAACGTACAAAAAATCATCTTGTGCAAGATCTGGGAGTCCATTATTTTTTACCAATTCAAGTGCGACGGCATAATTGTTTGAGTCATTTGACCAAAGTAATTGGCGCAAATTTTCAATAAATTCTTTTGGCGTTTCTTCCTTTTGCAATAATTGAGGATTCAGTTTTTTACTGACGGATTCGAGCTCACTTTCTTTAAAAAGAATTCGTTCGCTTGCGAAAAAATCATCTGGAATCTGTGGGGATTTTCCTACCAGAACTAACCGAATTTCATCTGTCAATTTGGTGACTGGATTTAGCCCTAAATCTTTCATCTTCTTCTTCAAAGGAGTGATAGCGGAATCAGGTTTTCCTAAAATGATAACGGATTCTCCAGGTTTAATTTGGTCAGGAGAAAATGCTTTTTGGTTAGGGTTCAATTTATAAAGTTGTTGGAAAATTACTGACCTTGCATTTGGCGATTTAGAAGTCAGGCATTTTAGAACTCCTAATTTAATTTCGTCTGAAAGAGCGATGTTTTCAAAACCATTTGTAATGCAATAGAAAAAATAGGGGAGTAATGATGGTTCTAAACTCTTCTTTGCTTTTGAAAAAAAATCACCTTGATTGGAGTAAAATTTAGATTCAATATGTGTGCTCCCTTGAGTATAAAAATTTGAAATCGACGAGGCACTCATAATATCAAGTGGAAGTGATTTTAGCGTTTCAATATTCCTCAAAGCTAATGAGTATAACGAATTCATTTTTGAAAATCCTACTGGAATTTCGTTTAAGGAGAGCCCATCGAACTCTAGTCTTTTCAATTTTTCACATTCAAAAATAGACTCAGTAAAGAGCGTGATATTTTTGCAACTATTGATTTTTAAACTTTCGAGGTTTGAGTTGTTGTTTCCAAATTCAGGGAGTTTTTTAAGACGGTCTAAATTATATAAATTGACTTCTTTGAGGTTTTTTAATTTTGTAATTGAAGAATCAATTTCAGTCAGATTTGAAATGTTGTTTATGTTGATTTGCTCCAGTGATTCGCAATTTGAAATGTCGATATCAAAGTCCGCAGTATTCAAAATTGAAATGCCGAACCGTTTCATTTTTATTAAAGCTCCAATGCTTTTTGGGATGCTAATCAGGGAAGGCAACTCGTTTAAATGAAAATGCTCAATCTCACTTGCTTTTTCAAATGCGTCTGGAATTTCTTTAAGAAAAGGAAGTTTGCCCAATTCAAAACGATGTGTTTTCTTTAAGGTATTTGGTCTTAATGGTAAATTTTTTAGACCAAAATCATGAATCATTACTTCGGTTAAATTTTCACAATCACCAAAGGATTCTGAAAATTCGACTTCATTGGTTTTATTTCCAACTCTATAAATCGATAATGTTTTAAGTTCTTTTTTTGATTGAAAATCGAAAAACTTATTTTTCAATTTAGGTAATCCTTGTAAATATATTTTTACAATTTTTGAGTTATTTTTCAAGTCAGGTAACTGTTCCAAATTTGTCATCTGACGCAGACCTAAATATTTTAGATTTTTAAAATTGGAAAAAGGAAATTTTAAAAACTCATTGCTTAAACTTTCTATTTCGAGCTGTTCTAAATTTTTGCAATTTTCTATTCCTTCAAAACTTTCGATGCTTTTGCATGAAATGTAAAGCTTTTTAAGATTAGGTAATTTATGAAAAAAATTACCAGAAAACCCACCGGAATAGTTGCTTAATCTTAGGTTTTCGAGATGAGGTAAATCATCTACTATCTGCTCAAAGTCAGACAATAATGGACAATTTTTAATTGAAAAACTTTTGATTTTATGTTGATTCAAAATTTCAGGTAGTGCATCCAGTTTTTTAGCATTTGATATAGTAAACGCCTTTAATCGAGACTTTCTCAATGCCTGATCAATTTGTGAAAATTTATCATAACTCGCTTTGAATGCAGAACCACTGTAATCAAATTCAATGGATTCAAGAGCTGGCAGTTTACCTATATAGGGACGAACATCTTTCGGATGTTTTACCTTCAAATGATAGATAGGATTTGCATCTCTAAAGTTGAAAAAATAGCCAGTCTCGGTGGTGTTCTCGTAATCGTAGTCCATAGTCAGTTACATTTTATTCAATAACATCATAGCCACTTCAGAATCAGCCATGACCGCTTTAAGAGAAGTATTTGGAGAGTTAACCAAGTCTTGCAAAAGCGAAAGCCGCAGGTCATTAGGAATAATATCCATTTTAATAAATGACTGAATATTTTTGATCTGATCTTTATCAGGTTTGATTTTATTGAGCGTCAAATAATTGGAAAGTCGCGTACACATCGTGGCAATGATATCCACTCTCAAAACATCTTTTTGGACAATTACTTTGATGTGTTTATAAACCTGCGAATCAAAATTTTTGGTTTTACAAATCTCCTCAGGAGTGATTAGTTCTGATAGATTTTGCTGAATAAAAGCAATAAAAGAAGTAACCGTTTCTTCATCCAAACAGGAAGAAGCAAGCATCTGAATCATCGGTAATTCTTGTTGCAAATCCTTGATGGATTCGATACTATTAAAAAACTGGACCAATGAACGTGGGGTAGTGCGCTCACCTTGTGCGATTTCCGGATAGGTCAAAACGAAGTTGATTCCACGTGGGTCAATTTTATTTTTCTCTGCCCAGATTGCCCATGCCTTCGGGTCAAAATTCATAGTCACGTGCATCATTCGAGTGAGTATGGCATTATCCATTGGCGTCACTGAATAGTCCCCTCCATCTGGATTGGCCGTGAGGACGATTTGCCAATTTTTAGGCAATTTCCAACTGACCAATTCATAATTTTGGAGCAACTGCATGATACCTCTTAAGATTCGATCATCTGCTCGATTCACATCGTCAATGAGTAAAATTCCAGGGCCTTCTTCTGTTGGCACCCACTCAGGTGAACTAAAGGCTGTGCGCCCATTTTCTACAGAAGGCATTCCTACCAAATCACCCATTTCTTCAAATTGAGCTGGAGCAATGTAGGACCATTTGTAACCTAATTCTTCTGCGATTTGCTGCACCATATCGGTCTTGCCGATTCCATGCGTTCCCCAAATACAGATAGGCGATTTACTGCCGCCAGCTTCTTCGGTTCGAAGGTTGGTTTGAATGATGTGTTCCACAAAATTTCGAACTTCAATTGCATTTGATTCAAGTCCATAAAAAACGTAATTGTGTTTTTTGTCAGCCATATTTTTTCTTGTTTCAGGTTTTTTTATTTAAAACAATGATTGTCAATTAATTAAGAAGTCAGTTTTAATTTTTTGCCAGGCAGATCTTTGTAGACTTGCTCGTCTTCTTTTAGCCCATTTGAGGAGATAACCCAAAGAACAGGATAGCGTGGAATTATAGTTGGAACAGGGGCATATCCATCCGTGAAATAGATCAATGCATCAGGAAGTATTTTTTCATTTCCATGCTGAATTGGATGGTTGAAATTCGTTCCACCTCGACCATGAATTTCTTTTGGTGGAAAACCTTTATATGGATATTCTGCATGAATACGTGTGTCGCATTCTACAATCGTAATCTCCGAGCCTTGTCTCCAAATGAAATAAATTTCTGAAAAGAATTCGAGCAATTCACTCATCTGTATACTTCCGGAAGTATCGATGGCAAGTAATAATCGGTTACGCCGTTTAACTTTTATTCCTGGAGTAGTTCCATACCTTTTGGAAGGTCTTCGAATGGTGTTTTTTAAAAAAGAACTATTACTCGTAGCTGCAAATAATCGAAGAATTCTACGCCAATTGAATTTGGGTTTCATGCTATCAAGAATTCCTTCTAACATTTGAACCAAACCACCTGGAAGGTTTCCATAGTTTTTATACTTGTGTCGAACTCGATTTGCAGTTTGTTTTATTAAGTTGTTCGCTTGGTATTCAGCTATTTTACGTTCGCCTTCTGACATCTTTTCAAAGTCTTCCCAAAACTTATGACGGTCTAATTCTTGACTTGAATTTGCCAATAAATCTGTCAAAATTATTTGAGATGGATCATTACCAGAATTGTTTTTACTGAAATAAGTTGAAAGCGGAACCTTCGGGCTGGCTTTCATTACTTGACTTAATTTTTCGTAATAATAACCGACGTCTTTATCTTTTTCTAACTTAATGTTATAGACTGTTTCGAGATAATCGAATCTTTCAAGTGTGATACCTCCATCAGGTAATTGATGTGGGGAGATGTATTGATTCACTACAAGGTCAGCAGCAATATTATATATTTGTTTATTTGAAAATCGCTTCATCGAAAAAAGGTGTTTCAAAACAATATGTAACACTTCGTGCTTTATCAAGCCGTAGCGATGATCTTCATTTAGCGATTGCCAAAATTTTGAATTGACCATTAATTTAATGGTCTGATTATTCATTAAACTTACTGCAGCAGTACTGATTCTTTCCGAAATTTCTTTGGGCAAACCCATCATAAAGTGTCCGTAAAATGGTTCGGACAAGAGGATTTTTACAGAAGTTTTTGCGATGGAATCAAGTATCTGCAAGGGCAATTTATATTAGTTTAACAATGCGATAAAAGTACAAATAATTTTTTAAATTAAAACAATTTGTTTTAATAAATTTCTGTTTTTAAAATATTTGTAAAAAAAGAGCTAACTCAAATTGAATTAGCTCTTTTATGAAATCTATATTTCTTTTGAAATTGAATATTTACACCGCCTGCACCACATCATACTGAGTCAAAACATGCATACTGCCGGCCTTATCTTTGGCGACAACAGCTTTATTATCTTTTGTGAAATATTTACTCAATTGCGTGAAAGGCAAATCTTCTTCCACCAAAGGAAAAGAAGGGGTCATGATTTCGCCTACCTCATTTTCCGAATTGGCTAAAGGATTGGCGAGAATATGTTTCAAGACATTGCTCTCTGTCAATGACCCAACCATGGTTCCATTGTCCATTACTGGAATTTGGGAGATGTCCTTGTCTTTCATCATATTGAAAGCCTCCCTTACTTTTACGTCTTTCTGAACAGAGATAAAATCTTTAACTTCTTTCTTTAAAATCAAGTCTTTGACTTTCAATTCATCATCCAAAAATCCACGGTCACGCATCCAATCATCGTTGTAGATTTTACCAACGTAACGACTTCCGTGATCATGGAAAATAACCACCACCACATCATCTTTAGTCAATTTATCTTTTAGTTGAACCAAACCCGCTACGGCAGAACCGCAAGAGTAACCCAAAAGTAACCCTTCCTCTCTTGCCAATCGACGAGCCATCAATGCTCCAGCTTTGTCAGAAACTTTTTCGAAATGATCAATTAGACTAAAATCTACATTTTTAGGTAGAATATCTTCTCCAATTCCTTCTGTAATATAAGGGTAAATTTCTTTTTCATCAAATTCACCAGTTTCATGAAATTTTTTGAAAACAGAACCATAAGTATCAACACCCCAGATTTTTACATTTGGGTTCTTTTCTTTTAAGTATTTTGCTGTACCTGAAATGGTTCCACCAGTCCCAACACCTACGATTAAATGCGTGATTTTACCTTCAGTTTGTTCCCAAATTTCTGGGCCAGTTGATTCATAGTGTGCTTGGCGATTACTCAGATTATCATATTGGTTACACCAAAACGAATTTGGAATTTCTTTGCTTAATCGTTCTGCAACACTATAATATGATTTTGGGTCATCTGCTGCAACGTTCGTCGGACAAACAATTACCTCTGCGCCCATCGCTCTCAAAATATCAAACTTCTCTTTTGACTGTTTATCAGTAGTCGTGAAAATACAACGGTAACCTTTTACACATCCAGCCAAAGCGACACCCATTCCAGTGTTTCCGGAAGTACATTCAATGATGGTTCCACCAGGTTTGAGTAATCCTGCTTTCTCTGCGTCTTCAACCATTTTCAAAGCCATACGGTCTTTGATGGAGTTTCCAGGGTTGAAGGTTTCTACTTTTCCTAAAACCAAAGCAGGAATATCCGCAACTACTTTATTCAGTTTAATCATCGGTGTTTTCCCGATTGTTTCCAAAATATTATTATGATACATATTGTATAATTTAAAATACGTTAGACTTTTCTATAATAAAAAATCAAGCCAAATTTTGTTCCGCAAAGGTAGGATTTGAAACCTTCAAAAGAATAATTTTTGGAATTTTATCAAAAAAAATAAATAAAAAACGGGCAACTGAATTTCAGTTGCCCGTTTTTAAGAATTCTCACTTCAATAATTGAAGCTATTTTGTCAATTAATCCGCGACTAACTCAAAGTCAGTTCTTCTGTTTTGCGCTTTACCATCAGCGGTATCATTGGAAGCAACTGGCTTATCTGGCCCATTTCCAATAATGATAAATCTGTTGTAAGGCATTTTATGTGTACTCACTAAATACTCTCTTACAGAAGCAGCTCGCTTTTCAGAAAGTGAAACGTTTCCTGCTCTTCCTCCAACAGAATCAGTATTCCCTTCGATACGAATCCGTTTGTTGGCAAATGCTTTTGCAATTTCAACAAACTCACGGTCGATGATATATTTAGCATTTTCATCCAATTTATATTCACCAGAACGGAAACGAATACTTACCTGCTTTGAGGCGATTGCTTCTTTTCCTTTTCCTTCGTCAGTTGTGATTTTGGTAAACTGTTTTGACTTTTCAGCAGCGTGCATTGCGCCAGATAATGACGTCGTATTTTCTACAATTTGCGGATAAGAAATCAATCTCCAGTTTGGAACATTTCCTTCAATGTATCCTAATGCTTTATATTGCTGAGCCATTCGAGTGTAAAGAGAATTACCATTCACACCTTTGAAATTTCTGTTTAAACCAAAGAAGTTCATATTGTCTCCATGAGTTGTTAAGCGCACATTGTTGATGGCTTTGTAGGTATCATCTACAGTGAAACCAGCGAAGTTTTCAGCCAAAATTTTAGCAGCTTTTTTCTTATTTGCATCTGATGAATTAATTTCAGCAGCACCTTTCATCCAACCTTCGTATAGTTGTTTGACTTTGGTAGAGTTGTTTTCAACAAAAGACCTTTTTGCCATGAAAATATCTGCAATGATATTTGAAGCAGATTTAGAACTTTCTAAAATTCTTGCTCCGGGCACTGATTGAATACAAGCTTCATCATCTGGTGACCAAACAACTGCTGCATCTACCTGACCTGATTTGAAAATTTCAGCTGCATCAATCGCAGATGCTTGTTTTACAATTGTAACATCACTTGTAGAAAGTCCACCTGCTTCCAATAACCAAATAAGAAAGGAATGAGAAGGCGTCATTTCGGCTACAGCGATTTTTGTACCTTTCAAATCTTTCACACGATTGATACCTCTACGCGCAACGATGGCATCACCACCACGTGACCAATCGGCTTGGAAAACGACAACTGGATCATAAGCTTTCAGCGCATTTACTTCTGTAGGGAAGGCATCGATAGTAGCCCAAAGTAAATCCACATCATCATTTTTAAAGGCTGCTCTACTGGCATCAAAATCATCTAAAATTTTGAATTCTACCTGAAATCCGTAGTCTTTATAGAACCGAGAATTACGATTTGCTTTGAATCCTTCATTGTAATATTGACCACCGGCATAACCACCCCAAGTTACTACTCCAATTTTGATAATGTCAGCTTTATTGTCTCTGTCTCTTTTATCAGTTACAGGCGTATTGCTGTCGTTGGAATTGTTGTTACTGTCATTTTGAGTGACTTGAGCATCATTTTGCAAATCTCTACCTGCATCGGTATTATTTAGAAAATACTGAATACCGAAAAATAATGCACCTACAATTAGTAGGGTTATTAATAATTTAGAAAAGGCTGTTAATTTCCTTGCCATGAAATTTTTAAGTTTAGAAGTTAAAAGTTGAAGGTTCAAAGTTGGGAAAGCCCAATTAGACTTTTTACCTTAAAAAAAAATAAGTTGACTTAAATAATTGAAAATTGAAATGAATTAAAGAAACAAGGGAAACCTCTAACTTTAAACTCACAACTTTCAACTTTTTTATTTATTCAAAAAAACTATCGTATTGATTTTTACTGTTTTGTGCTCGTTCTGGTTTCGCGATAGGGGAATTCAAATCTAA
>CALHBQ010000298.1 GCA_937930815.1 uncultured Saprospiraceae bacterium
TGCAAATGTAACGGCTCCTCCCATAGTACTTGTTCCAATTGGCATTGTTGCTCCTGGATCACCATAAACTGTAGAAGGAATTCCAATAGGTAAAGTAACAGAACATGTTCCTCCTGCATTTAAAGGAATAGCTGCAGGTAAGGTTGTACCAACATTAAAACCATTCTCAATTTTAGGACTACCAGCACCTGTTGCAAAAAGAGCGTTTGCAGAAGAAAAGAATCCATTATTTGTTGAACCATTTCCTGCAGATACACTAACTACTGATAACATTGGATCACCATAAGTTACTAACCCATTATTAACAATTGTAGAAGTTGCTGCATTACTCCACATTCTAATTCTGGCAGCACCTAATAAGTTGATTGTTGCACATTCGTGGTTAATAACAGACATTGCAGTAGCATTATTTGGCCTAATAGCATTTGCCACAGCAGTGATGTTTAGTGTACCAAAATTTTCTACTGTTGCAGCAGTCGAAGAGAATCTTGAACCGATTCCATTAGGGCCATTAAGATTGACAGTGGCGCCTGCTTCAATAATAATTTTGGAATTACTTTGCCAAAAGATAATAGCATTTCCACCAGTTGCGGTAATGTTAAAAGTAAAACCTGATTTGAAGGTTATACAATTGTTGTTAAATACTCTGACGGGATCTTGCATACCAGAAACAGTCAGATCTAAACTTAGCGCCAACGTTACGTTGTTAAAAGCCCATAGCCCACCAATTGTATTTGGTGTTCCAGCTCCTTGTACTACCGTTACGTTTGGAATGGAAGAAGGAAACACTGCATTGTCAGCAGGTCCTGGCATTGCGCCTCCTGCCCAGTTGGCACCATCTGTCCAAGAGGTTCCATCTCCCATACCATTCCAATTGATGTTGGCGGCATAGGTATTGGCAATAAAGGAAAAAGCGAAAAGGAACGAAAAGAGTAATATCTTCATCTTCATGTGTAAAGGATTATAATTTGTAAAATATCGTTTTTTTCAACTGCTAAAAAAGAATAGCAGACCTACAAAATAACAATATTTACAAATCACATATTTACACTCTGTTATCAAAGGATTGCACTATTTTAACCTAATGTCCCGAATTTGAATGTTGACATGATTGTTAAATTTAATATTGAAAATTTAAATGTGTTTTTAACCGGCACCAAAAAATAAATTACTTCCAAGAATAACTCAGATTAATTTCGAAAGAAGAGCCAAAACCAGCATATCCATCATTTCCAAAAAAGTTATCATATCCAACGCCCAATTTGATGTTTTGATCCAATAATCCGAATGCTTCATCCAAAACAACTCCTCCTTCGAGGTGTAAGAAGTTGCCATTTATTTTTTCCTCAAATGCAAAACCATATCCTAATCCAATCCAAACCAATTCTGGTAAATGAACCCTTAGGTTCAAATCTGTTTGGATGGGTGCAGCTTGCGAATATTTCACCCAAACGGATGGCTCAATGAACATTTCGCGGTCGCCAAACTGGCTTTCCATTCCTAAACCTTTATACATACCAGCTGTCAAAAATGCATGTGTCGCTTCATATAAAAAATCCGTTCCTCCGTTCTCTGAAATACCAGCAGTGCTGTTGGCAAATTGAGGGACAGACAAACCACCATAAACCAAATCTGAATCACCAAACCTTTGATGAAAAAAAACACCGAGCCCAAAATCAGGGGTAAATTGACTGAAATTCGTTTCTCCCAAAACATCGCCTGCGTCTCGCAAAGTACCATCTGACGTATCATAACGATTTTGGAAAACACCGAATTTGGCACCTATCGTTACGGCACCTTCTTTTGAAAATGCCATCCTGTAAGCATACCTTCCATAGGCTCCTGTTCTTCCATATCGACCAGTTACATCATGGATGATATTTCCACCAAATACTGAATTTAAATTTTCTGAAAAATGCTCATATCGAGCGGTCATTGTCGTTGGTCCTCCTGCATATCCGAGCCATTGATTTCTATAAGAAATGCCAGCTGAGTTTTTAGGCTCATAGGTTTGAGAGAGATAGTCCACTGGAATCGCTCCTGGATTTATAAAGGACTGAAACTCTCGATACTGCGTAAAAAGTGGTAATTCTTGCGCAGTAATTTGACTTAAGCCAATGAACATTCCGATGATGGTAAAAATTATATTTTTCATAAAACGAATTTTATTATAGGTTTAAAGTTGGAAGTTGAAGGTTCGAGGTTGAAAGTTGAATGCGATTCGTGAACATTCAACTTACAACCTCGAACTTTTAACTTTAATTAATATCTAAGCGTAACGTTTCCGTGAATGATATTTTCAGGTAATTTCTTTCGCATGACGTAGTAATAATCTGCTTCTGGCAACCATTTTCCGTTACGCATTCCATTCCAAGTATTGTCGTATGGTTTAGCGCGATAAACGACACTTCCCCAACGGTTGTAAATGATTAATTCATTGTCAGGAAAATCTTCCAGATTATCAAAAACCAGTTGATCATTCAAACCATCTTTTTTGGCAGGCGTAATGATGTAATTGGTGTTTTCGGTTTGTTCTCGTATTTTTTCAATCTGCACATCAACCATTGCAGTATCGCAAATATCAGGACATGCCTCCGAACAAATCGAGTAGAAAACTTCAAAATTGCCTGTTGCCTCAGGTGCTACTTGCAGATTTAGCGAGTTGTTATTTGCATCAAAACTACAGTCTGTAATTTCGGGCGAAAGCCCAAAACAAGTTACTGTAAATTGACTAATACCAGAGAGGTCATCGTTGTTCAATATCTGAATTTGAACTGGATTCGGAATTTCAAACCGAGCAATATCATCTTCCAAAATAGGAGCGGAACCAACTACATTTACAACCACCGTATCACTATCAAAATCTCCACAATCTGCTGTAGATAAAGTCCAAATGAATTGATTCTCACCAGCAGAAAGACCAGTTGCCAAAGCTGCTCCCTGATTGTCTGGTGAAATATTCGCACCCGTTGGCGAAATCCATCTTCCTGAAGTACCTGTTACATCCAAACCGAACAATTCGGCCTCGTTAGCACATTCGTCCATGTCCAACCCAGCGTCTGCTGATTCGCCAAAAAGACCAAAACCATCAAAGGTCAAATTGAGTGAAAGCGTACTATCACAGCCCGCTGCGGTTTGTAAATTTTGGATGTAGGTGTCACTTGTTGTATAGGTTTGTCCACCCCAATCAAAACTGTTCGCATCACAGATAGTCATCGATTCGCTTAAGTTGTAAGACTGATTTTGCGAAAGATTGATGGTAATCATACTATCGCAACCATTGATAGATTGATTGGCCAGGGTGACCTCATAAGTGTCTGGACTTGAAACCATTCTACCATCTGGTAACTGATAACTTGTCCCTTCACAGAAACTATCTGAAAAAGCATTATTCGCTTCTGCGAAAACTTCGATGGTTGTTGCTGTTCCAGGAGTTCCCGTACAGCCATTTGCATCTGTGATTTCAGTTATTGTAAAGGTCGTGGTGGTCGTCAATGTAACCGTTTCGGTAAGAACACCTGTTGCACCCGTTGTAATATCATTGGCCGATTGTCCATCTGAATATTGAATCGTATATGGAGCCGTTCCACCCGTAAAAGTGAATGTCAAATCCACCGTTTCTCCAAGACAAATGGAAGGTGGTGCAGAAATATTTGCCATATAAGGTGCGCAATCTTTACAAGTTCCTGGGTCACTTACCGTGAAATTGAAAGTACAATTGGCAGATGACCCATCATTAATTGTCAAGTTTAAATCACCCATGCCAGCGCTTCCCACTTGCGTGGAAAAAGTAGATGCACCACCATATGTTCCCATATTTGAAATCAAGTTTCCACCAATAATGGTATAGCTCGTTCCCAACAAACTACCCGTTGGATTCAACTCGAAAGTAATGTAATCATCCGTTTCATCAGCAGGGGTACCGTTGTCGTTACATTGGATGTTCGATAGACCAGCATCATTAATATTACACATGCTCGAAGAGCAAGTCCCTGGGTCAACAATTGAAATAGAAAAATCGCAATTAGTGGATGCATCAGCGTCAGAAATTGTCAGACTCACATTTCCCATACCTGCAGTGCCCGGGGTAGTGGAGAAAGTTGTCTCCATACCATAAGAGCCAGTGGCCGCTACCATTGAGGCACTCGTTACGTTGTAAGTTGTTCCCAAATTATCACCAGTCGGATTCAAGTTGAACGTGATGTAATCATCACTTGGGTCGCCTGGGGTTCCGTTATCATTACAATTTACATTCGACAACCCGCTATCAGAAATTATACAAGTATTCGAACAAGTCCCTGGGTCAGTGACCGTTTCTGTAATAGAGCAATTTGTATCTGTATCATCAGTGATTGCGATACTTAAATTGCCCATTCCAGCTGTACCTGTTTGTGTTGAAAAACTTGTTGGAGCGCCATAAGATCCAATATTAGAAGTCAAATTGCCACCACTGACGGTGTAATTTGTACCCAAAAGACTACCCGTTGGATTTAACTCAAAAGTGATGTAATCATCGCTTTCATCAGCAGGTGTGCCGTTGTCGTTACATTGGATATTCGTCAATCCAGCGTTGTTGATGTTACACATGCTGGATGAGCAATTACCAGTGTCAAGTATGAGAATTGGAAGAAAACAATTTGTGGATTGGTCGTCAGTGATACGCAAACTTACATCACCCATACCTGCGGTTCCGGCATTTGTAGAGAACATCGTTGCAGCTCCATAAGTCCCTCCAATTGTAGTCATTGAGGCACTTGTTACGGTGTAGGTCGTTCCTATATTACCACCAGTCGGATTTAAATTGAATGTTATAAAATCATCACTTGGATCACTTGATGTTCCGTTGTCATTACACCTTACGGTGGAAAGTCCACTTGAAGCAATTGTACACATAGAGGAGCAAGTGCCTGGGTCAGTAACTGTTTCTAAAATCGAACAATTAGCATCTGCGTCGTCGGCGATGGTGATGTTTAAATCGCCCATACCAGCGGTTCCCACTTGCGTGGAAAAGGTTGTAGCAGCACCATGTGTTCCAATATTTGAAACTAAATTAGCACCACTGACAGTGTAAGTTGTTCCTAAATTACTACCTGTTGGATTTAACTCAAAAGTGAAAAAGTCATCTGAGTCATCTGTTGGCGTATTATTATCGTTACACTGAATATTGGTTAAACCAGCTGACGTGAAATTACAGTTTCCAGAGCAAGTGCCCGGGTCAGTAACTGTTTCTAAAATCGAACAATTAGCATCTGCGTCGTCGGTGATGGTGATGTTTAAATCGCCTATTCCAGCAGTTCCCACTTGCGTGGAAAAGGTTGTTGGAGCGCCGTATGTTCCGATATTTGAAATTAAATTAGCACCACTGACAGTGTACGTTGTTCCTAAATTACCACCTATTGGATTTAACTCAAAAGTGAAAAAGTCATCTGAGTCATCTGTTGGCGTATTATTATCGTTACACTGAATATTAGTTAAACCTGTTGATGTGAAATTACAACTTCCAGAGCAAGTGCCCGGGTCAGTAACTGTTTCTAAAATTGAACAATTTGCATCTGCGTCGTCGGCGATGGTGATGTTTAAATCGCCCATTCCAGCAGTTCCCACTTGCGTGGAAAAAGTTGTTGGAGCACCGTGTGTTCCGATATTTGAAATCAAATTAGCGCCACTGACGGTGTACATTGTTCCTAAATTACTACCTGTTGGATTTAATTCAAAAGTGAAAAAGTCATCACTTGAATCTGATGGCGTGTTGTTGTCATTACATTGAATATTCGTAACACCACTCGCACTCATTAAACAAGTATTAGAACAACTTCCTGGGTCATCTACTGTGAATCCAAATGAACAACCAGTTGTTGCATCGTCAATGATAGATAAGTTTAAATTTCCATCACCTGCTGTTCCTGGTGTCGTTGAGAAATTTGTCACACTTCCATAAGTACCAATATTTGGAGATAGGGTAGCGCCGTTCAAAGTATATCCCGAACCGATATTGCTCCCTTGTGGATTCAGGTCAAAAGTGATAAAATCATCCGTTGGATCGTTCGGCGTATTATTGTCATTACATTGTATATTTGAAATGCCAGAACTTACAATATTGCAACTTCCGGAGCAAGTACCTGGGTCTATCACCGTTTCAGTGATAATACAATTTGGATCTGTGGCATCGGTAATGATCAGATTTAGATCACCCAGTCCTGCTGTAGTCGGAGCAGTTGAGAACTGCGTGGTACTTCCATAATTTCCACCAGTAGTTGTGACACCTCCGCCATTTAATGTGTAAGAAGTTCCCAAATTAGTTCCAGACGGATTCAGTTCGAATGTGATAAAATCATCTGAATCATCGGTTGGCGTTCCATTATCATTGCAGGTAACGTTGGTCAATCCACTTGCGATTAGTGAACAATCTGCTGAGCAACTACCTGGGTCTATTATGTCAAAACTAAAGGTACAATTACCAGCCATACCATCAATGATGTTCAAACTTAGATTACCTGCCCCTGCAGTTCCTGGTTGTGTAGAAAAGGTGGTTGCATTGCCATAATTTGCAGTTGATAGCGTAAGTGCCGTACCATTGATGGTATAATCTGCACCTAAATTTGAACCTGTTGGATTTAGATCGAAAGTGATGAAGTCATCATTCGGGTTGGTTGGCGTTCCGTTATTATTACATTGAATGTTTGAAACATTCGCCTGAGAAATGGAACAACTATTTGAACAAGTTCCGGGATCTGCCACGGTTTCATTTACAGTACAATTAGTATCAGTATCGTCTGTGATGGTCAAATTCAAACCTCCCATTCCTGCGGTACCAGCATTGGTTGAGAATAATGTCGAACTCCCATAATTTCCGCCGGAAGGCGTCAAAGTTGCACCACTCACTGAATAACTCGTTCCCAAATCTGACCCCATTGGATTCAGTTCAAAAGTGATAAAGTCATCACTTGGGTCACTCGGTGTATTGTTGTCATTACACTGAATATTTGAAATGCCCGAACTAGTCATCGAGCATGCATTGGAACAATTCCCTGGATCAATTACGTCAAATTCAAAAGTACAAGTGCTCAATGTTCCATCGACGATGGTCAAGCCTATGTCACCTGCACCTGCTGTTCCTGGATCTGTTTGGAATATTTGTGGCGTACCATAAGTGCCATTTGCGGGAGATAAGTTTGCACCGGTTACGCTATAATTTGTTCCTAAATTCGAACCCATCGGGTTGATTTCAAAAGTGATAAAATCATCGCTTGAATCTGATGGTGTATTGTTATCGTTGCACTGAATATTTGTAATGTTAGCCGTTGTAATATTGCAACTTCCAGAACAAGTTCCAGGATCAACTATGGTTTCTAACAAAAGACAACTTAGGTCTGCATCATCATCAATGATGGTGATGTTTAGATCGCCTTGACCTGCGGTACCTGGTGCTGTGGAAAAATTGGTAGCTGTACCATAATTTCCATCAGGAGGGGTGACTGCTGCGCCACTTATGGTGTAGGACGTGCCTAAATTTGCACCCGTAGGATCAAGATCAAAAGTGATAAAATCATCACTAGTATCTGTTGGCGTTCCATTATCATCACAAGTAACATTTGATAAGCCAGAATTTTGCAAACTACAATTACCTGAACAGGTGCCCGGGTCGGTTACTGTTTCAATCCAGAAACAAGTTGTACCTGAAGCATCTGTGATAGTGATGTCAAAGTTGCCTGCTCCTGCTGTCCCTGGTTGAGTTGAGAAAATGGTGCTACCACCATAATTTCCAGTAGTAGGATTGGTCACAATACCACTTACTTCATAAAAAGTCGAAAGATTGAAACCTGAAGGATCAAGTTCGAAAGTAATGAAATCGTCACTTGGGTCGCTTGGTGTATTATTGTCATTACATTCTATAAACGAAATACCTGATGAAGTCAGTTCGCAATCATTGGAACAAGTTCCAGGATCAATGACTGTAAATCCAAAAATACATCCTGCTGTTCCATCATCTTCGATTGTAAGATTTAAATCTCCATTTCCAGCAGTTCCTATTGGCGTCGTAAAACTTGTAACCTCGTCATAATCACCTCCTCCTGGGGTCACTGCTGCTCCCGTCAAGCTGTAAGAAATGTCTAAATTGATTCCAATCGGGTCAAGGTCAAATGTGATATAGTCATCACTTGGATCGTTTGGCGTCCCGTTGTCATTACATTGAACATTTGATAAACCAGAAGCCGTTAAGTTACAAGTACCAGAACAGGTGCCTGGGTCAGTGATATTTTCAATAAGAGAACAACTACTATTTCCTGAATCTGTAACAGTAATGGTTAAATTTCCTGCTCCAGCCGTTCCGGGGTCAGTGGCAAAATTAGTTGAAGAACCATAATTGCCAGTCGAAGGTGAAACAGTTGTACCGCTTACAGTATAATTTCCAACTAAATTATTTCCAGTTGGATTTAAATCAAATGTGATGAAATCATCGGAAGCATCGCTTGGCGTTCCGTTGTCATTACAGGTGATGTTGGTTATGCCTGTTGTTAGCATTTCGCAATCTGGTGAACAAGAACCTGGGTCTGTAAGCTGAACTGGTGTTCTGCAATTCCCATCTGCATCATCAACTATCGTGAAGTTCAAATTGCCCGCACCTGCTGTACCCAGGTCGGTTTCGAATATGGTAGCTGAGCCATAATTCCCTCCAGCAGGAAAAACAGATATACCAACAATATTGTAGCTACCTCCCAAATTGACTCCAATAGGATCAAGTTCGAACGTAATAAAATCATCACTCGGATCGCTTGGCGTCCCATTGTCATTACATTGGATATTTGAAATGCCAGATGCAGTGAGGTCACACGCGTTAGAGCAAGTTCCTATGTCGGTAATAGTCCCATCGAGAGTACAAAGCCCATCATCATCGTCCGTGATAGTGAAATCGATATCTCCAATTCCTGCAGTACCGACATTAGTACTAAAAGAAGCAGGTGCGCCATAATTTGCAGAAGCGTTGTTTATATCTATCCCATCTACCGAATAACCTGCCGCTAAATTTATTCCAACTGGATTCAGGTCGAAGGTGTAAAAATCATCACTCGGATTGCTTGGCGTCCCATTGTCTTCGCATCTGATATTTGAAATGCCAGAAGCAGTGAGGTCACAGCCATTAGAGCAAGTACCTATGTCGATGATGTTTCCATCGAAAGTACAAATGCCATCATCATCGTCAATGATAGTAAAATCAATGTTTCCAGTACCTGCTGTACCGATATTGGTACTAAAAGAAGTAGGTGCGCCATAATTTGCAGAACCGTTGATAATATCAGTACCAGTAACGGAATAGCCCGCCGCCAAATTTGCACCAATTGGGTTCAGATCGAAAGTGTAGAAATCATCACTTGAGTCATTTGGCGTCCCATTGTCATTACATTGAATATTTGAAATACCAGAAGCCGTGATGTCACAGTCATCAGAACAAGTACCGATGTCATTGATGATATCATCAAAAGTACAAAGGCCATCATCATCGTCAGTGATAGTAAAATCAATGTTTCCACTCCCAGCAGTACCGACACTGGTACTAAAAGAAGCAGGTGCGCCATAATTTGCAGAACCGTTAACTATGTCAATTCCAGATACAGAATAGCCAACTGCGAGATTTACCCCAATAGGATTAAGATCAAAAGTATAGAAATCGTCATTCGGGTTACTTTGAGTACCATTGTCGTTACATTGGATATTAGTGATGCCAGAGTCAGTGATGTCACAATCATC
>CALHBQ010000299.1 GCA_937930815.1 uncultured Saprospiraceae bacterium
CAAACCAACCAAACGATGGCGCTCCCCTTTCAATAAAACGACTTGTGAACCCGCATGAAGCGTCTCCAAATCTCCTTGCTCATCAGTTTGACTACGAACAATTCCGACCTTGCCACCTGCCACGCGCCACACTTCTGAGCGACGGTGATGGTACTGCCAAGAAAGACGTTTCTCTGGCGCGACAACCAAAATTTTTGGACTTACTTTTCTATCTCCAACAAGTACGCTGAAATCTGACCCAGGAAAATAGGTCTCCACAAATTGGCTTGAATGTTCTTCGTTTATGACAAAAAAACCACCCCATGGACGATTAAAATCTTTTCGTTCGAAAGTGAATCCTTGCTCCACCAACTGTGCTTCTATCTCTGAAAATATGGCCTCTTTTTCTTTTGAAGCAACCTCTATCAATGTGTACATTTTTTATCTTTATGTTTTTACGAATTTCTCTGTGAATATCTATGCTACTCCGTGAATCAATGTGTCCAAAGAAAACACAAGGATTCACAAAAATAAAAGAACTTCATGAAATTACTCAATCTATTAATTTTTACCCTTTTTATGGTAGGGTGTTCTACCTCAAAAAAGATACCGACAACGGCGTTAGAAACTTTAGAAACCAAAGTTCTCGGTTCTTCTGTTTTTAATAATGGCGGATTTACGGGTTTTGTTCTATTCGATCCTATAGAAGAAGTTTTTATCGAAAATATTAATGGTGATAAATATTTTACGCCTGCGTCCAACACGAAGATATTGACTTATTACACGGCACGTCAATATTTGGGAGATTCGATTGCGGCACTTCGATATATGATTCGAGGTGATTCTTTGATTTTTGCAGGCACAGGTGATCCTTCTTTTTTGAATTCTAATTTTTCTAAAAACGAAAAAGTACTTTCCTTCTTTAAAAATAGAGCAGAGCGATTGTTTTTTACAAATTCTAATTTTAAAGATGGCCGATATGGCAAGGGTTGGATGTGGGATGATTACCCATACAGTTTTCAAGCAGAGAAATCTCCTTTTCCGATTTATGGAAATGTGGTTGAATTTAGAAAAGAAAAGCAAAGCAGTAATCTCGAAATCATTCCAACAAGTTTTCAACAATCAACCACTACTGTAGCAAGGGGTAGTTCCGTAAAAAGAGCAGAAATGGTCAATCAATTTTCGGTAAATAAAAGCGCGATGACGCGCCTGCCTTACGAGCGAAAGGTGCCTTTTATTTATTCAGATTCTCTTTTTGTAAAATTGCTTTCTTCTGAAGTTGGCAAACCAGTGGAGTTATTGGATAATTATGAATTACCATTTGCAGATTGTCAAAAAATCTACGCCACTCCCACCGATTCTCTTTATCAAAAACTGATGCAAGACAGCGATAATTTCATTGCTGAACAATTGCTTTTGGCTTGTTCCGATAAAATATTTGGGGAAATGAATACTGCTACTTTGATTCAATTCGTAAGAGATTCTTTTATGAAAAACATAAATAGAAAACCACTTTGGGTAGACGGCTCAGGAGTTTCTCGGTACAATAAAATGACACCTGAAATGGCGATTCATTTTCTACAAGAAATTTATAAAACCACTCCTTTTCAAACCATCAAAAATACCTTCCCAACAGGGGGCGTCAACGGTACGATTGAAAATTGGTATCCCGGAGAGCCACGTTACATTTTTGCCAAAACAGGTTCATTGAGCGGCGTTCATAATCTCAGCGGATACATCGAAACTAAATCTGGCAAGCGGTTAATTTTTAGCTTTATGCATAATAATTATACGATTCCATTGAGTGATTTGAAAAAGGAAATGCAGGTGGTCTTGGAGTGGGTTAGGGATGTTTATTGAGTCTTATATTTCTCCAAAGCCAACCCTAACTTCCTTCTAATTCGATTTCTCAAAACCCTCGGCCTTATCACTTCAATCGACTCACCGAACCCTAAAATCAATCTTTCCAATTCAAAATTGTGGTGAACGTTCAGTTCAATCGTGACACTTCCATCTTTGAATCGTTCCAATACTTCTTGAGAGTGATGAAATGGCTTGGTTAAAACATAAGGCGCATTCGAGCGATCAATTTTCAAAACAACTTCTTTTGGTTCTTCCTTATTTAAAACCGTAACGCCTACCGTGTTTTTATAATATTCATCTCCATTGAAATTTTCTTCGAGGTAAGGAATCTTAAGTTCGTAATCTATTTTGACAATGCGATCCAACGCAAGTGTAGCGACAGGTGCTTCTTTAGTTTTCCTACCGACCAAAAACCATCGATTATTAAATTCCTTTAAAATAAAAGGATGAAAAATTATATCAGAAGGAGTCCGTGCCTTGAAGGATTGGTAAGATATTTTGAGGCAAATCTTTTTCAAAATGGCTTGATACAAAACATCTAAATGTACCAAACCTTTCAGCTTTTCGTTTTTATCTAAATGAATAATCGCAGCACTCTTCGTTTTTTCCGAATACACCTTGTCCTCCAATCTTTGAATAATGCCACCCAATTCTGAAAACAATGAAAAATCTTTGAATTGTTTTAGCATTTCTACTGTTTCCGACAATACACTCATGTCATTCTCTGTGATTGGAATATTCATGATGGAGTAACTCGGTTCGTCGTATTTGTAATATTTTTTTTCATAGGAAACGATCGGTGCATTGTACCCAAGTTTATCACTACGCATCATTTGAATGTCCAATTGAACTGTCCGTTTGGAAACAGAAGAATGCTTGTTTTCATATTCATAAAGTGCATCGGAGCAAGCTTCTATCAAATCATTTAAAGTCCATTTTCGATATTGATTTTGGAGACATTTATCAATTGTTTTGTAGCGGATCAATGCGTTTTTATTTTGAGCCATTTTCAAAAATATGAATTAATTTTTAACTACGCAAAAAGATTGCGTAGTGGTGTCGGAGATTTGTGTTGTATTTAATAATTAAACAGAGAAAAAAGAATATTATGAAAAATCTAATTAATGGAAACACTCTTATTAAATTAGGATTCCGACCAGGAAAATGGTTTAAAACAGCTATCGAACATATTAACGAAAACCAATTGGAAGGAGCAGAGATGTTGACGTATTTGGAACAATTTAAAAGTCCACCTCCAATTGAATTGTATGAAAAACCAGTTCCTTTTTCAATCAATATCAAAGCAGAAAATGAGGAAGAAGAAGAGAATGTAGCGGCAGTGATTGCATCAATGAATGTGTTGATGAAAACGCCAACAATTGTAGATGGAGCAATTATGCCAGATGCTTGCCCAACTGGCCCAGCGGGAACTATTCCAGTCGGTGGAGTTGTTGTAGCAAAGAACGCAATTCATCCAGGGATGCACTCTGCGGATATTTGTTGTTCAGTGATGTTGACTGATTTTGGGAAAGCGGATCCAAAAGTGATTATGGATGCAGCACATGCTTCGACGCACTTTGGACCAGGAGGACGCGAACGAAACGATCAATTTCGTTTTCCAGCAGAATTGTTAGAAGCATTTGAGGCAAATGATATTTTGAAGGATAGAAATTTCATCCAAATGGCGAGAAAGAATTTAGGGACGCAAGGCGATGGCAACCATTTTTTGTTTGTTGGAAAGTCGAAGAAAACAGGAAATACAATGATGATTACCCACCACGGATCAAGATCGGTTGGAGCAAAGTTGTACACTGCAGGAATGAAAATCGCAGAGCGTTTTAGAAAAGAAATTTCTCCAGCTACTTTAAAACAAAACGCATGGATTCCTTTTGAAACTGAAGAAGGTCAAACCTATTGGGATGCATTGCAAGTGATTAGAAAATGGACGAAGCAAAATCATATTTGTATTCACAATGCCACTGCTGAGAAAGCAGGTGCAACGATTGAAAACAGATTTTGGAACGAACATAATTTCGTTTTTAAAGATGGCGATTTGTTTTTTCATGCAAAAGGAGCGACTCCGTTGAGTGAGAAATATATGCCAGATATCACTGGCCCACGTTTGATTCCTTTGAATATGGCCGAGCCAATTTTGATTGTCGAAGGAGAATCCACGGCGACTAATTTAGGATTTGCACCACATGGCGCAGGAAGAAACAGAAGCCGTACTTCTCATCGAAAGTCAAAAGGTGATACACCGATTGCAGAAATATTCGCAGCAGAAACCGAAGGTTTGGATGTGCGATTTTTCTCGAATGAAATTGATATTACTGAATTGCCTTCTGCTTATAAAAATGCAGATTCGGTACGAAACCAAATGGATGAATTTGGTTTAGGAAAAGTGATTGATGAGGTGATGCCATACGGTTCTATCATGGCCGGAAATTGGCAAAAAAATGCACCTTGGAAAAAGAGAAGAAGAAAGAAAACTGTTTCGAAAGTAAATTAATTTTTTCTTTTCCACCAACTGCGCAAAATTACTGCGCAGTTGGTATTCATCTTTGTGTCATCAATCGAAATTGATAAAGTTCTTTTAAAAATAGTAGGCCAAAAACAGGTTACTTCAAACTCTTAAAATTTACCTGTTTAATTGCCTTCTTTAAGAAATTGGGGCAGTAGCTCAGTGGTAGAGCAGGTAGTTTTTAGATTATCTCAAAAAGGTCAATAAGAACTTACTGCTAACATTCATAATGTCCAGGTCGTGGGTTCGAATCCCACCTGCCCCACATTAAAAATTATAAAGGTCAAAACTGACTTACTTCAAAAATTGGATACTGCGGTTCGAATCCGTCGAAGTTAGTTAATTACCTTTTTGAAATATCGGGTCAACAGCAGCTTACTTCATAAGGTTCGAATCCGGGCTCTTGAAAAAGAGCCCATTTGGTAAAAGCTGCTGAATTACCCTTTGAAAAATATCGAGGTCAAATGGTTGCTTACTTCAACTCCAAACTGTCACTTTGATCAGCAACATAATTACCTGATTTTTAAACTAAAAATTTTACAAAAAATGAAAACAGATTTAATCAAAATCTCATTACGACAAAACGCTTTTTACATTCCTCAGGAGTGGAGAGGCACCATTTCTGATAAGAAAATCAATGAAACCACAAGTGTCTTAGTTGCCAATTGTGCGAAGTTGGGATATAGCTTTTCGGAAAATTTGCTTCATGTCGTGAATGGAATGAATCCATTGAAGAAATTAGAATTGTTGGAACTTTTGAGAGAAGTTACTGGTGTGAAAAAGAACTGGACGCCTTTAGTTAAGCAATGGGATATTCCAACTGGTGAATCATTTTATGATCATGTAAAAACATTTTTTGCAAATGTTTTTCAAGATAAAAAAGCTACAAAATTACAGTGCGGACATTTGATTCCTCAACACTCTTTTCCACTCGAAAAATACAATGGTTGCCCATTTTGTGGAACCCCTTTCGAAATGGAAAAATTGGATTGGGAAGGAGGCAAGAGTAAGCTAAAAGTTTTAGAATTATGGACAGACAGTGATTTGAAAAACTACATGCGTACGTTGCTTAAATCTCCTGTTGCATTGGATGCGACGCAGGGAGAAAGTTTGAAAGTACTTTTGTCAAAGCTCGACTTGCCAGAAGATGCAACAGTAGGAATCAAAGAAACTTTGATGTTAGTGATTGATGAATTGGTTGCTCAAGATAAATCAGATCAAGCAGGTGTTTTGTTCAAAAATCCGAATGATATTTTGAGATACTTGTGGTACAAGCATACTGGTTTTTTGCAGATAGTTGAGCCAAAAACCATCATTGCTCGTATGACTAAAAATTCAAGAAATTGGCATACACAAATGGATAATAGTGATGCAGTAAAAATAAAATCTGCCGCTGATTTGAAATTAAAGTTTTCCAGAACGGAAAGTAAAATGTATGCTAATTGGTTGAACAATATCCAAATGGATATCATGAAGCAATGCGAAAGCATGCACCCTAAAAGAGGGATTTGGATTCGTGTTATTCGAGCATTGAGATTGTCGGAATATAGTAAAAGAAAGGGCTTCGATAATTTGAAAAACTTGTTGGATGTATTTTACAACGAAACTTACGAAGTATGGCAAGGAAGAGTGAACCATTTCAAATTACGATACGATGAAGCCAACACTTTTGAGTTGTTGAAACAACGTCCTGGACTTTTTGCGAGATCATTATTTTCTTGTATGCTTTGGTTTGGAAAGGATGATACGATTCGTCATTTTAAGGAAATTATTGAGAAGGTTCCATCAAGATTGGTCTTCACATTGAATATGTATGCCGAAAATTATTTCGATAAAAATACATCACGTTCTGTGAAACCGTTGGGCGGAATGAATAAAAGTATTCCTGCGAATAAACTGTTGAATTTGTATTCAGATGGAGATTTGGCGGAAATGAAAGAAGCGATTCAAGGATTGACACTATTATCAATTGAATCAAAATTGAAGCGTCAAAAAAATGATAATAAAACGATTTTTATTGAATCCGATTTATTCAAAATTCCAATAGCGATTGGAGATAGAAGTGAGTCTATTCAGGATTTGCCAGAAGCATTGATGGGAACCCGTTTTCCAATTGAAGGTGATAAAGTGAGATTGTTTTTGCAATGGGGAGAAGGTTTGCCTGCTCAGCATTTGGATATGGATTTGAGTTGTAGCGTTGATTACGGGAACAAATCAGAGTTCTGTTCTTATTCGCAATTGAAAATTACAGGATGTAAGCACAGTGGTGATATTCAAAGAATTCCTCATAAAACTGGAACTGCAGAATACATTGAAATTGATGTGAATGAATTGGCAAAGCACGGCGCTTACTATGTAAGTTTTACTTGTAATGCTTATACGAATGGAAGCCTTTCACCAAACCTTGTTGTTGGTTGGATGAATAGTAAGTACCCGATGAAAATTTCAAGTAAGGGAGTAGCATATGATCCAACTGCCGTACAACACCAAGTCCGTATCAAAAAATCATTGAAGAAAGGAATGGTTTTCGGAGTGCTTGATGTCGCTGCGCGAGAAGTCATTTGGTTAGAAATGGCATTTGGTGGACAGGTCGTTCAAAATATGGGACAAGAAAGCGTTGAAGCCTTGTTGTCAAAATTGGACGCGAAGCTGAAAATTGGAGATTTACTCCAGTTAAAAGCGAACTGCCAAAACCTGACTGTTATAGATGATAAATCTACTGCGGATGAGGTTTATGATTCAAAATGGGCTTTGAACAGCGCTGCAGTGAGTCAGCTTTTTTTAGGAAAGGACAATTGATTTTTTTTTAAATTGCTTTGATGCCATCTCTCCGTTGAGGATGAGATGGTATTTTTTATCCATGCCCATCCAAATCCATCGCCGCATAATACCCCACATCAATATTTTTGAGCGATTTGGTTTGCCAAGTAATCTGTCCAACGTGATACGAGAAATGTTCAACCACATGAACCAAAATTGAAATGCCACTTTCGGTAAACAACCCCTGTACAGATCGAATCGCTAATAAATCCTCTGGTTGGATTTCGCTCAAAACTTCTTCTACCTCAGACATTACTTTTTCCAAATTAGCGATAAGTTTTTGGTTTGGAATCGGGCCTTTTTCGTCGAATTCAATTTGGCGTACGCGATTATCTGCTCTTCCTCCGATGCCACAAACCAGCCACTGACGCACATTCCCGCAAAGGTGCAAAACCAAGTTGCCGATGCTTACCAAGTTTTCGTTAGGACGTTGCCAAACTTCTTCTTCACTGAGTTGCGCAAGGCATTTTTTGATACGTGGAACACCTTCTTCAAATAAACGCACTCGTACTTGGTGTGTCAATGCGTTCTTAAATTCATTGGAATAATCTGTCATAATATGTTTTTG
>CALHBQ010000300.1 GCA_937930815.1 uncultured Saprospiraceae bacterium
GGCACTCAAGTTAGAGGAGGATATGGTCGAAGAGCAGCTCAATTATTCAATGATTTTTAATACCTATATTTACTCAAAACGATAATGAATTCGATAATCAAATTTATCAAATAGCTGTCTGCCTGAAATTTTGACAGCTTGTTTTCCTTCTCTTTTTGGTTTGGAAAGGTCGATGTATTTCATTCCTAAAAAATCATCGTCACCAATCAAACTATCGATTTGCAGAGGGCTTTTAAAATTTAGAAAAATTCCTTCCTCTATTTTTTCATTGATGATTTTATGGAGTGATTCGTTGCTGTTTTCTGTATCCAATTCGACCAAAGAAAATACAACGTATTGAAATTGATTGCTTTTTAATGAAAGACTTTTATCGATTGAGCGAGTTCTTGTTTTGGAATTAAAACGCATGGTTGAAAGTTGGATTTCATTCACTATTTCAAAAGAAGAGTCTGACTTTTTCACAAAACAAATTTTGCAAAAAACTTCATCTTGTAAACTACTCATCGTACTCATGTCTTCGCTGAGATTCAATGCTTCGATAGATTCTATTTTGAAAAGAGTGGGTTGAAAATCAACTACAACATTGTTCTTTGGCGAACAGCCAAAAAACAGAAAAAACACTATTAAAAAAGGATAATTGCTCATTAATAAGTTCCAATTACACGCGGTTCATAATCGGGTAAAATCTGTCGAGTATGATGTTCCAAATGCCCCACATAATCTTTGATAAAATAATCTAAAGAAGAAGGATTCGATTTAGGAACTGTTTGCCAAGCCATTTGGTCAAAACTATGGTTTGTAAATACTCTTTCTCGTATTTCGGATGGAATTTGGTCTATGAGTTTTGCAATGTGCAAATTGTACAATGCCCAAAAGTCAACTAATTCTAACCAATCTCGATCTTGATACTTTTGCACTACCACCCAATCGTCCTGTTGATAACCCTCGTAAATCAAATCATCTTTATGGTTAGCCATAATAAATCGTCGGTGATTATTGGTGGCCGAATCTATCAGATGACCAATGATTTCTTTTTTTGACCACTTGTTGGGAGCAGGTTTGATACTTGCTTCTTCGTCAGAAATAGCATTTAGAATTGGCTTTAGGTATTCTATAATTTCTGTTAAGGTTTTTCCTGATTGGTTCATTGATTTGTACTTTTGGAAAAATTAAAACTTTTTAAAACCTAAAAGTATTAGTTATGAAAAAATATTTACTGCCTTTCGTGTTATTATTAATTTTTTCTTGTGGGAAAGATGAGGAAGAAGTTGGAGGAAAATCTTCATTCCCAGAAAGATACACTTTTACTGAATTTGATTTTGGTGCAACAACACTATATGAAATCAATAGCTCAGGATTTGAGATGATTCCATTGAGCGGTTCGTTTGTTACTTATAATCCATTAATTAAAGACGAAATAAAAGCAGGCAATCTATTTTCATTTTCAGAAATAGAGTTCGTGGACGAGCAAAATGTAAATGTAACGGGAGGTGATGGAGCAAATAGTCAAACTGTTTCGATGGAATATCAAACTGTTGATAATGTAATCACCCTTTATGAAGATGGCGTTTCTAATTTTGTTTTAGAGAAAAATGAAGCGAACAACCAACTCACCCTTTGCTACAACACCAACTGGGCGACTTCTGTCAAAAACAACGGAGATTGAGACATCTCTTTTTCAGATATAACTATCTCTTGCACCACCAAAAACACTTCTGAAATCATCGAAAACATGATTCAATTATATCCAGAAGCTGATACAATTGCTATCAATTTTTCAAATGATGTTTTTGATCTTGTGGAATAAAAAAATGCCTGATGGATAATTCATCAGGCATTTTTTTATTAAAACAATTTTCCCTGCCCATCATCTATTTCAAAATCAATACTATCACCTGGCTTTAATTTCCCTTTAGGTTTTGATTTTGTTGCCTTCTTTTTCGCTTTTACAGCTTTGGATTCTTTCTTTGCTTTCCCCGCAGGTTTATCCTTTTTCGCAGCTGACTTTTTATCTGCTTTTGGCTTAGCCTTTTTTTCTTTTGCCTCGACTACTTCCTCAGATGGCGGTGGCGTATTTTTAGGTTCGTTATCTGCGGGTGGTGGATTATCATTGCCCCCAACAACGGTTACTTTCCAAACTTTAGAATCCACAAATTTATTACCCAAAGCTTTCCAGCCTTTCAAATCCATGAACTCGTCCAATTTGATGTTGGACACTTTTGCGCTTTTCTTTGGACCGTATTTACATTCTAATTCTATGCCTGATTCAGCAGTGGCATAAAGTAAAGTCGAACCTTTACTATCGTTGATGAAACTGAATTTCTCACCCAACTTCGAAGTCTCAATCACAAATCGTTTGACCATCGTCCAATCTTTCTCTCCGTAATAGTGCAGTGCAGAAATTGGTTGGTCCTCTTTGAATTTTCCAATCCAAACTAATTTTTGCGTGTCATAACGATTCGTCATTTCGTAATCGGTCGTTTCGTAAGTTCCATTGTTATAA